>NZ_JBHJQI010000016.1:0-95426 GCF_042262805.1 Streptomyces sp. NPDC056361 | reverse complement strand
GGGACCCGTCGCCGAGGTCGGCGGCGGGTCCCCGGCCGGGGTACCACGGGCAGACGCCAAGCCGGCTGACGGGCCGGCCGGCTGATCGGCTGACCGGCTGACCGGCCGTCTGGTGGGCCAGCAGGCTGGTGTGCCGGCGAGCCAAGTGGGTCAGATCTCCTCGCGCCGGCCCCACAGGGCACCGTAGGCGCCGAGGAGGTCGAGGAAGGGGCGGGGCGGGAGGGCCTCGGGGCCGAGGACGCCGCTCGCCTTCCAGGTGCCGTCGGCGATCAGCTCAAGGGCGATCACGGGGTTGACGGCGGTCTGCCAGACGACGGCTTGGGAGCCGTACTCGCGCATCGTCCATTCGTTGTCGACGACGTGGTAGAGGTAGGTCTCGCGCGGGGATCCGTTCTTGGTGCCCTTGACCCAGGTGCCCGCGCAGGTCTTGCCCTTCATGCGGTCGCCGAGGGTGGCGGGGTCGGGGAGGCAGGCGGCGACGACGTCGCGCGGGGAGACGGCGACGGGGCCGTCGGGGCCGGGGACGGTGACCTTCGTCGTCGAGTCGAGGCCCAGCTCGTGGAGGGTCTTGAGCTTGGCGATGAAGTCGTCGCCGAGGCCGTACTTGAAGGTGACGCGGCGGGCGTCGAGCCAGCGGGGCATGAGGAGGACTTCCTCGTGCTCGACGTTCACGCATTCCACGGGGCCGATGCCCTCGGGGAAGTCGAAGACCTCGGGTTCGCTGAAGGGGGCCGTGGTGAACCAGCCGCGGTCCTTCTCGTAGACGACAGGCGGGTTGAGGCACTCCTCGATGGTGGTCCAGATGCTGAAGGACGGCGCGAAGTCGTAGCCTTCGACGGTGAGGTTCGCGCCGTCGCGGACGCCGAGTTCGTCGATCTCGTCGAAGAGTTCGTCGGCGGCGTACCGGGCGAAGACGTCCGAGAGTCCTGGCTCCACGCCCATGCCGACGAGGGCGAGGCGGTCGGCGCGCTCCCAGGCCTCGGACCGGGCGAACTGCTCGTCGCCGAGCTTGACCCCGCACTGCTCGTACGGTGCGGTCGGGTGCGGGACGGACAGCGACATCGCCATGTCGACGTAGTGCACGCCGGCGGCGAGGGCGCTGTCGAACAGCGGCATCACGAAACGGGGGTCGGTCGCGTTCAGCAGGACGTCGCAGTTCTCCTCGGCGAGGACGCGGCGCACCGCCTCCTCGTCGGAGGCGTCCAGGCGGCGGGCCCTGAAGCGGTCCCCCGCGTCGCCGAGTGCTGCCACGGCGGCCTCCGCGCGGGACAGGTCGTAGTCGGCGACGACCATGCACGTCAGAAAGTCACGGCGGGCCGCGATACGGGTGACGGCGGTTCCGACGCCGCCCGCACCCACCAGAAGTACACGCATGTCACACACCCCTTCGTCGAGTCGGTCCCGGCGAGCGCCTGGGGACGCCCCGATGGAACACGATGGCCCGCGTTAAGGTCTACGCCGTTGGCATAAGCGAGGAGAGGCGGCGGACGCGATGCCGAAGAAGGTGGTTCCGGAAGCGGAACGGCGCAGGCGGAGGCCCACACGACAGGGGGTCGTACTGTCGGAGAAGCTGATCGTGCAGACGGCGCTGCGGATGCTGCGCGAGCACGGCACCGCCGGACTGAGCGCCCGCCGGCTCGGCGCCGCTCTCGGCGCCGACCCCAGCACCGTCTACCGGTACTTCGCCGGCCTCGACGGGCTCACCAGGGCCATCGGCGAGGAACTGATGGGCCGCGCCCTCGACAGCTGGACGGCCACCGGGGCCTGGCGTGCCGACCTCCGTTCCCTGGGCCTGGCCATCCACGCCTCGTACCTCGCCCACCCCCAGGCCGCCCTGCTGACCGCCAGCCGCGTCACCGGCCGCCCGCGCGAGATCGACGTCGACGAGACCATCCTCGGCATCCTTCGCACCGCCGGCTTCGACGACACCGACGCCGTCGGCGTCTACCACGCCTTCATCGACCTGGCCCTGGCCTTCGCCGCCCTCGACGCGGGCGCCCTGGCCATCAAGGACGAGGTCAGAGCGGCCGACGAGGACATGTGGACCTCCACCTACGCCCGCCTGCCCACCGAGACCCACCCTCACATCGCAGCCACCGCACACCTGCTGGCCGACCGCATGAACGACAGCGCCTACCCGGTCGTCCTGGACACGCTCCTGAGCAGGGCGGAAACGAGACTGGCCGCGATGCGCGGCTAGACCGTGCCTCCTGCCCACCGAGCCGCACCACCTCTCGCGAGCACCCTCGTCCGGGCCGTGCGCCGACAGGGAAAGCGGGGCTTCCCGGCTCTCTCATCAGCACGCGATGATCACCCCATGGACGACCTCCTGAAGTTCATTCACGCCCGGTACGAGGCAGACAACCACGCCTACGCCGAGGTGGCCTACCGCTTCGGTGGCGAGGCCCTCCTCGACAGTCACCTGGCGATGCTCGACCTGATCGACATGCTCGCGCGGGACTGCGAGGCCATGGACCCCGCAGACCCGCGCTTCGCCGGGCTCGCCCATGCGCTCCGCGCGCTCGCGCAGTCCTATGCGGAGCATCCGGATTACCGTGAGGAATGGCGCCCTTAGAGGCCGAGCGAAGAGCCAGGCCCCGGTTCGGGGCGGGAGGAGGTTCGTGAACGTCCCCCGCTCGTCCCCGTCACGGCAGCTCGCCGAGCGACTGTCGGATCCAGGTCACCAGGCCGTGGGATTCCGGTAGCACCGCCAGCGCCAGCCCCAGCGCCTGATTCAGCAGCCGCCCGGCCGCCGCGTCGTCGCCACGCGCCCGGGCGAGGTCGCCGAGCGACCACAGGATGTCGGCCTGACCGCGCCGGTCGTTCAGGTCCCGGTACAAGCCCAGGGCCTGCTCCAGCAGGTGCCCGGCCGCCGTGTCACCGCCGTCACGGAGCTGCGCCAGGTGGCCCAGGGACCACAGGACGTGGGCCTGGCCGCGCCGGTCGTCAAGCTCCCGGTACAACTCCAGCGCCTGGTCCAGGAGCCTCTCGGCCGCCGCGGGGTCGCCGTGCAGCTGTGCCAGGTTGCCGAGGGAGCGCAGGGTATCGGCTTGGCCGCGCCGGTCGTTCAGGTCCCGGTGCAGGACGAGTGCCTGCTCCAGGAGGCGTACGGCCTCCGCGTGGTCGTCGTGGAGCTGTGCCAGATTGCCGAGCGCGCGCAGGGTGTCGGCCTGACCGCGCAGGTCCTCAAGGTCCCGATACAGCCCCAACGCCTCTTCCAGCAGCGGCTCGGCTGCCGCGCCGTCGCCGCACACCCGCGCCAGGTCGCCGAGCGAACACAGGACGTGGGCCTGACCACGCCGGTCCTCAAGGTCCCGGTACAGCCCGAGCGCCTGCTCCAGAAGGCTCCCGGCCTCCGCGTCGTCGCCGCGTGACCGTGCCAAGTTGCCCAGGGAGAACAGGGTGTGGGCCTGACCGCGCCGATCCTGCAAGTCCCCGTACAACCCCGACGCCTGCTCCAGAAGGCGCCCGGCTTCCGCGTCGTCGTCACGCACGCGCGCCACGTCGCCGAGGGAGAAGAGGGTGTGGGCCTGGCCGCGCCGGTCCTCAAGGTCCCGGTACAGCCCGAGCGCCTGCTCCAGGAGGCGCCTGGCCGGGGCGTCGTCGTCGCGCATCCGTGCCAAGTTGGCCAGGGACCACAGGATGTGCGCCTGCCCGCGCCGGTCCTCCAGATCCCGGTACAAGCCCAGTGCCTCGTTCAGCAGCCGCTCGGCCGCCGTGTCGTCGTCGCGTACGCGTGCCACGTTGCCCAGGGACCGGAGGACATGGGCCTGGCCGCGCCGGTCGTCCAGCTCCCGGTACAGCACGAGCGCCTCGTCGAGCAGGGGTCCGGCCTGCGCGTCGTCGCCGCGTACGCGCGCCAGGTCGCCGAGGGACCGGAGGATGTGGGCCTGGCCGTGGCGGTCGTCCAGGTCGCGGTACAGCCCGAGCGCCAGGTCCAGCAGGCGTCCGGCCGTCGCGTCGTCGGTGCGGATGCGTGCCAGGTTGCCGAGGGACCGCAGGGCGTCGGCCTGACCGCGCGGGTCGCCCAGGTCCTGGTACAGCAGCAGCGCCTGGTCCAGCAGGTGCCCGGCTGCCGGGTAGCGGTCCGCGAAGTACTCCACGCGTCCTCGGAAGTAGGTGGTGTGGGCGCGCAGGAGAGGTGGCAGGGGTGCGCGGGCGGCCTCGCGCACCGCGTCGATGAGCAGGTTGGCCTCGTCCAGCCGATAGCCGTCGAGGGCCGCTGTGACCTGCGCCTGCCACCACACGGTGAGTTCGCGGCTGTCGCTGCCGGAGGCGGCGAACCGGTGGTAGGCGACCTCGGCGGGTGAGCCCGCGGCCTCGAAGTGGGCGGCTGCCGCGCGGTGGGCCGCTCGCCATCGCTTCGGGTACTGGGTGTGGAGGTAGGCGGTGATGGCCGAGCGCACCAGAGGATGGAGCTGGAGTCTTCCCGAGGGCGTCTGCTGGACGAACGAGTGCCGCCGGAGGCGGCGGAAGTCGCTGTCGGTGCAGTCGATGTCCGTGCAGACGTCGCGCCACAGTTCATGGGTGAGCGTGCGGGGCACGGCTGCCAGCAGCAGTCGGTGCTGGTCGTCGTCGGACAGTCGCTCCAGGTACTTGGCGGGCAGCCAGCCGGCCGCGGGCTGCCCGGCGGCTGCCGCGCGGAGCCAGTCGGCGGTGATCGGCTGTGCCGACCGGCGGGCCCGCAGGATGAGGTCCGCGGTCATGGCCGTCCACACCGGCGTGCCGCCGCACGCCGTGTGCACGGCGGCGCTCAGGTCACCTGGGACGCCTCGGGCGTCGAGGAAGAACGCCGTGTCGTCCTGCCGCCACTCCGTGAGCTCGACCCGGGCGTGCCGCACGGGCAGGTCCAGTGGCTCACGGCCAGCCACCACGAAGCGCAGCCCGGGGTGCGCGGCGACCAGGCGCTTCAGCACGGTGGCGGTGAACCAGGTGTCCAGATCGGCCGCCGGGGCTCCCGCGTCCGGATCCCGTCGGGCACCCTCGTCCGCGAGACGCAGCAGCTCACTGGTATCGATCAGCACGATGCCGGGGTACGCGGCGGCGCCCTCGGCGAGGTCGGCAAGCCCCTCGACCAGCGCCTGTCGGTACAGGGCGTGCCACATGGCCGGCGACGGACCGCCTGCCGTGACGGGGCTGTTGCTGATGCTGCTGCCGTGTGCCGCCGACACCTCGATGCGGATCTGCCACTGGGCCTGGGCATCCGCCTGTTCGGCCCGGTAGTCCCGCATGAGCGTCCGGCGCACCTCGGCCGGGCACAACTCGGTGACGGCCTCCGCGACGGCCTCCAGCAAAGCGCGCGCCAGGTCGGGGCCCTGCCCGTGCCCGCCGGCGGCCACGGTCGGATCGATCAGGAAGCTCAGCTGGGCCAGCCCGTACTTCGCCCCGGCCCACCCGGTGGCGTGCACATGGGACAGCAGCGTCGTCTTCCCCTGCCCGGAGACGCCCCAGACGACCAGGGCCCGCAACCCCGAGTGCCCGCGGGCCAGGTCCTCGACGGCCGCGAGAGCCTCCACACGATCGGTGAACGTCCCCACATGCGGATCCCCGTACGTGCCCATCCCGCCCCTTCGACGTCAACTGAGCTGCCCCGCAAAGGTGTTCGCGGCTTCCGACCCGGCCTCTACCCCCTCTATCTTGGCGGCAGAGGAGCGAACACCCGCCTGTCCACAGAAAACGGGGAGCGCAGATGACACGTCTCGGACCCGCCGCACGAGCCGGCCTGTCCACCGTGGCCGGGGCCGTGGTCGGAGCCGTCGCCACCGCCCTGACGCAGAGCATCACCTGGCCGCTGGTGAGCGGCCTGGCAGTGTGCGTGCTCGGCATCATCGCCCTTGAGTACGGGAGCCGCTCCCACACCCCCGCCCCCGCGCCGCAGCCGACCGGCCGCACGCGGTACGAAGAGCACGTCACAGGAAACTCGCGGGCCGAAGGAAGCGCCGCCAGTGCCACCCGTGGAGCAGGGGTGACAGTCACGGTGACGGACGGATCGTCCCTGATCGATTCGCCCACCACCGCCCACGGTGACGTGGAGGCGTCCCGGACGATCGGTGATCAGTCCACTGTGAAGGACGGCCCGGTCCACGTGCGGGACGAGGAGACCCCGTAGTCGGAGACCGTGTTCGACCAGCGCGCGGTCGGGTCGGGTCGGCACAGGTCACATCGGGTCGGGTCGGCGCAGGTCACATAGGGTCGGCGTGGCGCGTCGGTTCGGCAGAGGTCACAGCGGCTCGGCGTGGCAGTTCGCGTCGGTTCGCGTCGCGGGCTGCTCCGTTCGCGTCGCAAGTCGGCCTGTGCTGTTCTGGAAGGAGCCGCTGGAAGGCACGCCGATGCTGCGCAGCCGGATTTCCGCGTTCGTATCCGCCCGGCCGGCCGCCCCGACCGGAGTCGGTGGGGGGTTGCTGTCGGCGCGGGAACTGGCGGTCGCCTGGGTGGTCGTCGTGCTGATCGCGGTGCCGGCGTGGGTGCTGACGATCGGGCAGGCGCGGGGCATGGGGGTCGAGCCCGGGACGATGGGGATGGCGCTGCCGCTGTTCCTGTTGCTGTGGGTGACGATGATGGCGGCGATGATGCTGCCGTCGATGGCGCCGGTGGCCCTCACGTGGGTTCGGGGGATCGGTCGGCAGTCGTCCGGCTGGATCAGGGCCGCCCGTACCGTCGGGTTCGTGGGCGGGTACCTGCTGGTGTGGACCGCGTTCGGGCTGCTCGCGTACGCGGCGCTGGCCCTGACCGGCGGTCTGGTGGAGGACCATCCCACCGCCGGGCGGTGGATCGGGTCGGTCGCCTTCCTGCTGGCGGGGTTGTACCAACTCGGGCCGCTCAAGAACGTCTGCCTGCGGCATTGCCGTGACCCGCTGGGCCATCTGGTGCGCTACGCCGGTTTCCGGCGCCCGGCCCGCGACTTTCGGGTGGGGGTCCATCACGGTGCGTACTGCGTCGGCTGCTGCGCCGGGCTGATGGTCGTGTTCGTTCCGCTCGGGGTGATGAACGTGGCGGCGATGGCCGCTCTGGCGTTGGTGATCTTCGTGGAGAAGCTGTGGTCCAGGGGCGTGCTGCTCAGCGGTGTGGTGGGCGTCGCCTTCCTCGTGCTGGCGGTGCTGGCGCCGTTCCAGGACTGGATGCTGCCGGGGCTGCAGGAGGCGGTGCCGTCCATGGACGGCATGTGATGTCCGCGGCCGGCTCGGCCGGGTGATGTCCGCGGCCGGCTCGGCCGGGGTGATCTCCCCCGGCCGGGGTGATCCCGCGCCCGGAACGATCATGGCGGTCTCCCGCGCCCGAGGCGGCCGTGGCGATCCACTGGCCGAGGCGGTTCCCCGTACGTGCCGTGAGGTGCAAGCTGGAGGGGAGACCGTTCGTCCGATCCCGGGAGCGGGCTCCGGACGCGCGGTCTCGTCACTCCGAGTGAGCTTCTTCGGCTCGGCTGGAGGAATCGAGATGACGCAGCAGACCGCCACCGGTACGCGCTGGCATCTGGCCGGCGACTGGTTCGACGTGTGCAAGTGCGCGATTCCCTGCCCGTGCACGTTCGCGCAGCCTCCGACGTACGGGGACTGCGAAGGTGTACTGGTCTGGCACATCCGGGAGGGCAACTTCGGGGACGTACGGCTGGACGATCTGAACGTGCTGATGCTGGGGTCGTTCGAGGGCAACCCGTGGGCCGGCACGCACACCGAGCCGTATGCCGCGGTCTTCCTGGACGAGCGTGCCGACGAGCGGCAGCGGGCGGCGCTCGGGGCCGTGTTCGGTGGTGAGGCGGGCGGGTGGCCGGCGGAGTTCGGGGCGATGTTCCATCCCGAGATGCGGGGCATGGACGTCGTCCCGATCCACGTGGAGATCGACGAGGATCTCGGCACCTGGCGCGCCGAGATCCCGGGCCGTGTCACGGCGGCGGCCGAGGCGCTCACCGGGCCGACCACTCCGGACGGCGCGCGCGTCCAGGTCCTCAACGCTCCGGGCGCCGAGGTCGGGCCGGGCCAGGTCGCCACGTGGGGGCGGGCCACCGTCGACCGGGCCGACGCGTTCGGCTTCTCCTGGGAGCGCACCGGGAAGTCGAGCAAGTACTTCCCGTTCGACTGGAGCGGCCCTGACTGAGGAGCCCGTTCCCCCGACACCGCCCGGCCGGCCGGTGCGGACCGTCCACCGGTTCGGGTCACGCGTCCCCGGGTGCCCGCATGCCCCGGGCACGGGCGGTGCGCGTCGCCGTGTCGGAGGCGAGGAGGTCGAGGACTTCGCGGGCGCGGGCCGGCTGGGTGGAGGACACGAGCACGCCCGCGCTGAAGAGCGAGGTGATCGCCGTGTCGCCCGGGAGGGGACCGATGACGACGATGCCCGGCAGGTCCATGAGTTCACTGTGCTGCTGGAAGGCCAGGTCGGCCCGGCCGGACGACAGGAGGGTGCCGGCGGGTACGCCGGGCGGAGCCTGGACGAGGCGGTCGCCGAGGGTGTCGGTGAGGTCGAGCCGGTGGATGAGGTCGACGAGTGCCGTGCCGCTGGGGCCGGTGGAGTAGGCGATGTTCCTCGCGGAGAGGAGGGCGGCCCGCAGGTCGGATGCGGAGGCGAGCGCGGGGACCGGGGTTCCCTCCGGTACGGCGGCGACGACCTGGGAGATCCAGAGCGGGCGTACGGTGCCCGGCACGAGGTGCCCCTCCTTCTCCAGGGCGGCCAAAGCTCCGTCGGCGAGTACGAGGAGGTCGGCCCCGGCGCCCTCGCGTACGCGCCGTGCGACCTCGACGCCACCCGCGGCGTCGAACCGTACGGGAATGCCGTGGGCGTGCCGGAGGTGGTCGGACAGCTCGGCCAGGATCGGCCGGGTCGCCATCGAGGACAGTCCGGTGATCTCTCGGTTCACATGGCCTCCTTGGTGTGCGGCAGGGGGGAACGGCGGGCGGGCGGGCCGCTCGGCGCCGTTCTGCGAGACTGGCGGCGTGAGCGCAACCCAGATCTCGGCGGCAGGCAAAGTCCTCAAGGTCCTCTCGGCCTTCGACCGTGAGCATCCCTCGCAGACTCTGTCGGAAGTCGCTCAGCGTACGGGTCTCGCCCTGAGCACCACGCACAGGGTGGTGGCGGAGCTGGCGGGTTGGGGTGCGCTGGAGCGCGGCGAGGACGGGTCGTGGCACGTCGGGCTGCGCCTCTGGGAAATCGCCTCGGGATGTCCGCGCACCCAGATCCTGCGGGACGTGGCGCTGCCGTTCATGCAGGACCTGTACGAGGTGACCCACGAGAACGTGCAGCTCGCGGTGCGCGAGGGGACGGAGCTCGTGTTCGTCGAGCGGATCGCCGGGCACCGGTCGGTGGAACTCCTGACCATGGTCGGGACCCGCTTCCCCGTCGCCTCCACCGGGATGGGCCGCGTGCTGCTCGCGCATGCGCCGCGGGAGATCCAGGAGGAGGTCCTCGACGCGCCGATGCGTGCCTGGACCCCGTACACCGTCGTCGACCCGAAGGCGCTGCGCGCGCAGTTGGACCGGATCCGCCGGGAGCAGGTCTTCATCAGCGACCGGCAGCTCTCGGAGAGCACGGTCGCCGTGGCCACGCCGGTGCGGATCGGCCGGACCGGTCCGGTCAGTGCCTCGCTGGGGATCGTGATCACCGCGCAGGGAGCGAGCCGCGCGCGCAGGCTGCGGGAGCCGCTGCTGAGGGCCGCGCAGGGCATCTCCGACGAGCTGGGACGGCGTACGCGCACGACCGGCTGAGGTGCGGGACGGCTGCCGAGATCCGGCCGGGCTTCCGCCTGACGGAAACGGAGGCGACCGGTCGCGGTCCTGGGTGTCAACGTTCGTCGTGTTCGAAACGTTCACCGTCGCTCAGGAGATGCCATGGCCGAAGCCGCCGTCGACACCGTTGCCTCGGTCCCCGTCGCTGTCATCGGCGCCGGCCCGGCGGGCCTGATGCTCGCGCACCGGTTGGGGCGCGCCGGTGTCGACACGATCGTGGTCGACACCCGTACCCGCCATGAGATCGAGACGACGCAGCGGGCGGGCATCCTGGAGGCCGACGCGGCACGGGACCTGGTCGAGACCGGCGTGTCCGACCGGATCCTGCGCGAGGGCCACGAGCACGAGGGCACCGAACTCCGCTTCGGCGGACGGCCGCACCGCATCGACTTCAAGGCCCTTGTGGGCGAGTCGGTGTGGCTCTACCCGCAGACCGACGTGTTCGTCGACCTGGCGAACGCGCGGGACCGCGACGGCGGCACGGTCCACTTCGGCGTCACGGACACCGAGGTCCTCGACGTCACGACCGCCGCTCCCCGCGTCCGCTACACCGCGCCCGACGGGTCCCGGCACGAGATCCGCGCACGGTACGTGGTCGGTGCGGACGGGTCGCGCAGCATGTGCCGCAACCTGGTGCCCGAGGACCGGCGGACGCGGTACGGCAAGGACTACCCCTTCGCTTGGTTCGGCATCATGGCCGAGGCCCCGGCGAGCGCGCCCGAGCTGGTCTACGCCCACTCCGAGCACGGGTTCGCCCTGATCAGCCAGCGCACGGAGAGCGTGCAGCGGATGTACTTCCAGTGCTCCCCCGACGAGTCCGTCGACGCCTGGCCGGACGACCGGATCTGGGAGACGCTCCAGGCCCGCGTGGCCGGCGAGGACGGTTTCCGGCTCAAGGAGGGCCCGATCCTCGAGAAGTCGGTGCTGCGCTTCCGGTCGTTCGTTCAGGAGCCCATGCGCTGGGGCTCGTTGGCGCTCGCCGGCGACGCCGCTCACACCGTGCCGCCGACCGGTGCCCGCGGGCTCAACCTCGCCCTGCACGACGTCAAGGTCCTGGCCGACGTGCTCCTTCGGGCGCTCGGCGGCGCGGACGACACCGCCCTGGACGAGTACCAGCCGCGTGCACTGCGGCGGGTCTGGCGGTCACAGAACTTCTCGCACTGGATGACCCAGCTGCTGCACACGGCCCCCGGCGCCTCGTCGTTCGACCTGCGGCGCCAGTTCGGCGAACTCGACAACGTGGTGGGCACGCGCGCCGGACGCGCCTATCTCGCGGAGCAGTACACCGGCTGGCCCGTCAACTCCCGGGCCTGACGCGCGAGAACGCGACTCGAAGTCCGACTCCGACTCCGACTCCGATCCTGAGTGCGAGTGCGACTTCGAGTGCGAGTGCGAGTGCGAGTCTCAACCAGACCCGAACCAGAGCCGAACCAGACCAGACCCCGGCCCGACGCCCCCAGGAGACACCCCATGATCATCGACTGCCACGGTCACTTCACCACCGCGCCGCCCCAGTTGGCGCATTGGCGTGACCGGCAGGTGGCGGCCGTCGGTCACCCCGAGGACGCGCCCGATCCCGACGATCTCGTCATCGGTGACGACGACCTGCGCGAGGCGATCGAGGGCAATCAGCTGCGGCTGATGGACGAGCGGGGCAGCGATCTGACGATCTTCTCGCCGCGGGCCAGCTTCATGGCCCACCACATCGGCGACTTCCAGGTCTCCTCGACCTGGGCCCGGATCTGCAACGACCTGGTGCACCGCGTCAGCACGCTCTACCCCGACCGCTTCGCCATGGGGGCGATGCTGCCGCAGTCCCCCGGCGTCGACCCGGCGACCTGTCTGCCCGAGCTGCGCCGGGCGGTCGAGGAGCTGGGCGCGGTGACGATCAACCTGAACCCCGATCCGTCGGGCGGCAGTTGGACGGCGCCGCCGCTGACCGACCGCAGCTGGTACCCGGTGTACGAGGCGATGGTGGAGTACGACATCCCCGCCATGATCCATGTCAGCACCTCGTGCAATCCGGCCTTCCACACCACCGGCGCCCACTACCTCAACGCCGACACCACGGCGTTCATGCAGCTGGTCCAGGGCGACCTGTTCGCCGACTTCCCGACGCTGCGGTTCGTGATCCCGCACGGCGGCGGCGCGGTGCCGTACCACTGGGGCCGGTTCCGCGGGCTGGCGATGGCGCTCGGCAAGCCGGACCCGGAGAAGCTGCTCGACAACGTCTTCTTCGACACCTGCGTCTACCACCAGCCCGGCATCGACCTGCTGACGCAGGTGATCCCCAGCCGGTCCGTGCTGTTCGCCAGCGAGATGATCGGCGCGGTCCGGGACGTCGACCCGCGCACCGGCCACCACTTCGACGACACGAAGCGGTACGTCGACGCCACCGCGCACCTGACGGACGAGGAACGTGCCGCCGTGTACTCCGGCAACGCCCTGCGCGTCTATCCCCGACTCGCCGCCCGCCTCGCCGCGGCCGGCCGCTGAACCACAGGAGGAGCCCGAATGGAACACACCGAGCTCGGCGTCGTCCACACCAGGACCGACCGCGCCGACCCCGAGGCCGTCGCCGCGCTGTCGAAGTTCGGCGTCGCGACGATCCACGAGGCCATGGGCCGGGTCGGCCTCATGCGCCCCTACCTGCGCCCGGTCTACCCCAAGGCCCGGATGTGCGGCACGGCCGTGACCGTACTGCTCCAGCCCGGCGACAACTGGATGCTCCACGTCGCCGCCGAGCAGATCCAGGACGGGGACGTCGTCGTCGCGGCCTGCACGACCGAGAGCGAGGACGGCTTCTTCGGCGAACTGCTCGCCACCTCGTTCCGCGCCCGCGGCTGCCGGGGCCTGGTCATCGACGGCGGTGTCCGCGACGTCGCCGACCTGGAGGGAATGGACTTCCCCGTCTTCTCCCGCGCGGTCAACGCCAGGGGCACGGTCAAGGCCACCCTCGGCTCCGTCAACGTCCCCGTGGTCTGCGGCAACGCCCTCGTGCGCCCCGGTGACGTGGTCGTCGCGGACGCCGACGGCGTCGTCGTGGTCCCGCGCGAACGGGCCGCCGAGGTGGCCGCCGCGTCGGCCGCGCGCGAGGCCAAGGAGGAGGGCAAGCGCGCGCAGTTCCGCGCGGGCACCCTCGGCCTGGACGTGTACGGGATGCGCGGCCCGCTGGCCGAGCTCGGACTGCGGTACGAGGACTGACGATGACGACGAGTTCCGAGCAGGCCCCCGAGTCGACGAGTTCCGAGCAGGCTCCCGAGTCGACGGGCGCCGAGACGACTCCCGGTGCGGCGGTTTCCGCGAAGGCCCCAGGCCGGACGGGTGTCACGAACACCCCCCACTCGGCGGGCTTCGAGAAGACCCCCGGCTGGCTGGACTGGTACGCCGGTCCGAGCCGGCCCCGGTTCCGGCTCCCCGACGGCGCCGTCGACGCGCACTGCCACGTCTTCGGGCCCGGCGCCGAGTTCCCGTACGCGCCCGAGCGGAAGTACACGCCGTGCGACGCGTCCAAGGAGCAGCTCTTCGCGCTCCGCGACCACCTCGGCTTCGCCCGCAACGTGGTGGTGCAGGCGACCTGCCACGGCGCCGACAACACCGCGATGGTCGATGCCCTGCGGGCCTCCGGCGGCCTGGCGCGGGGCGTGGCGACACTGCGGCCCGACGTCACCGACGCGCAGGTGCGGGAGCTGCACGAGGCCGGTGTGCGCGGGGTGCGGTTCAACTTCGTCAAGCGGCTCGTCGACGCGGCGCCGCGGCAGGACCTGCTGGACGTGGTGGAGCGGATCGCCCCGTACGGGTGGCACGTCGTCGTCTACTTCGAGGCGGCGGACCTGGCCGACCTGCGGGACTTCCTCCTGTCGATCCCGGTCCCGCTGGTCGTCGACCACATGGGCCGGCCCGACGTCGCGAAGGACCCGCACGGCCCGGAGTTCGAGACGTTCCTGAACTTCATGCGGGCCAGGCCGGACATCTGGTGCAAGGTGACGTGTCCGGAGCGCCTCTCGGTGAGCGGTCCGCCGGCCCTCGACGGTGAGCGGAGCGCGTACGGCGACGTCGTCCCGTTCGCCCGGCGCGTGGTCGAGGAGTTTCCCGACCGGGTGCTGTGGGGTACCGACTGGCCGCACCCCAACCTCACCGGCCACATGCCGGACGACGGGCTGCTCGTCGACTTCGTCCCGCACATCGCGCCGACGCCGGAGCTCCGGCGCAGGCTGCTCGTCGACAACCCGACGCGCCTGTACTGGCCCGACGCCGACTGACCCCGTCTCGATTGGAGTTCCGGCATGTCGCTGGACAAGACCTACAAGCTGGTGCCGGGGACGACGGTCTTCGACGCCGAGCAGTCCGCCAAGGGGTACCACCTCAACCAGTTCTGCATGTCGCTGATGACGGCGGAGAACCGTGCGGCCTACCTCGCCGACGAGCGCGCCTACCTGGACGCGTGGCCGCTGCGGGAGGAGCAGAAGCAGGCGCTGCTCGACCGCGATCTCAACGCGGCGATGCGCGAGGGCGGCAACATCTACTTCCTCGCCAAGTGGGGTGCGACGCTGGGGTTCTCCTTCCAGCAGATGGCCGGCTCGATGACCGGGATGACCGAGCAGGAGTACCGCGCCATGATGGTCGGCGGCGGCCGGTCCGTCGAGGGGAACAGGATCGACCACGCCGTCCTCGACGCGGCTCACGCGGACCCGAGGCCGCCGGCCGAGCACGCCGTGATCACCGGTGCCGTGTTCACGTCGCACGTGCCGGCCATCGGCGCGGCGATGGACCACGACAAGACCGACGAGCCGTACTGGAAGCCGCTCTTCGAGGGCTACGACTTCTCCAAGGAATGGGAGAAGGAGAACACCCCCGATGTGATCTTCCTGGTCTACAACGACCACGCCTCCTCGTTCGACCTGTCGCTGATACCGACGTTCGTGCTCGGTACGGGCGCGGCCTACCCGACCGCCGACGAGGGGTACGGGCCCCGCCCCGTCCCCGGCATCGAGGGCGACCCCGACCTGGCCGCGCACATCGCGCACTCCCTCATCCGGGACGACTTCGACCTCACGCTCGCCAACGAGATGACCGTCGACCACGGCCTCACCGTCCCGCTGTCGCTGATGTTCGGCGACGTCGAGAAGTGGCCGTGCAAGGTGATCCCGTTCCACGTCAACGTGGTGCAGTACCCGGTGCCGTCGGGCGCCCGGTGCTTCGCGCTCGGTCAGGCGCTGCGCCGGGCGATCGAGTCGTACGACCGGCCGCTGAAGGTCCAGGTGTGGGGCACCGGCGGCATGAGCCACCAGCTGCAGGGCCCGCGTGCCGGCCTGATCAACCGGGAGTGGGACAACGCCTTCCTCGACCGGCTCGTCGACGACCCGGCCGGGCTGTCGCGGGTGCCGCACCTGGAGTACGTCGAGGAGGCCGGCTCCGAGGGCATCGAGCTGGTCATGTGGCTGATCGCCCGCGGGGCGATGAGCGACGTGGACGACTCCGGACGGGTCGAGGTCAAGCACCGCTTCTACCATGTGCCCGCGTCCAACACGGCCGTCGGCCACCTGATCCTCGAGAACCACCCGCGGGCCCAGGAGCCCGCCGAAGGAGTGAACTGACATGACCCACGACCGAACCCTGCGGGTCGCCCTGGCCGGCGGCGGCGCCTTCGGCGCGAAGCACGCGGCCGCACTGCGGCGCATCGACGGCGTCGAGGTCGCCGCCGTCGTGAGCAGCTCCCTCGACCGGGCCCGGAAGTTCGCGGCGGAGCAGGGCGTCGGCCGCGGCGTGGCGTCCCTGGACGAGGTGCTCGCGATGGACGACATCGACGCCGTCGTCCTCGCCACCCCCACCCAGATGCACGCCGAGCAGACCCTTGCCTGCCTCGACGCGGGCAAGCACGTCCAGGTCGAGATCCCGCTGGCCGACTCCCTCGCCGACGCCGAGGCCTGCCAGGCCGCCCAGGAGCGCACCGGGCTCGTCGCGATGGTCGGCCACACGCGCCGCTTCAACCCGAGCCACCAGTGGGTGCGGCGCCGGATCCAGGCCGGCGAGTACGGCATCCAGCAGATGGACGTCCAGACGTACTTCTTCCGCCGCACCAACCTCAACGCGCTCGGCCGGCCGCGCTCGTGGACCGACCACCTCCTGTGGCACCACGCCGCGCACACCGTCGACCTGTTCGCGTACCAGACCGGCTCCCCCATCGTGCAGGCCAACGCGATCCAGGGCCCGATCCACCCCGAGCTCGGCATCGCGATGGACATGTCGATCCAGCTGCGCACGGAGAGCGGCGCCCTGTGCACCCTGTCGCTGTCGTTCAACAACGACGGCCCGCTCGGCACCTTCTTCCGGTACATCGGCGACACCGGCACCTACATCGCCCGCTACGACGACCTGTTCACCGGCAAGGAGGAGCCCATCGACGTCAGCGGCGTCGACGTCTCGACGGACGGCATCGAGCTCCAGGACCGCGAGTTCGTCGCGGCGATCCGCGAGGGCCGCGAGCCGAACTCCTCGATCGCCCAGGTGCTCCCCTGCTACCGCACCCTGGCGGCCCTCGAGGCCCAGCTGACCGCCGCCCCGCGCCCGTGAGTACGCCCCCGCCGGCCCGACCGGACCGTACGCCGCGCCGGATCGGGCCCTTCGAGGTCCCGGCGATCGGCCTGGGCTGCATGAACCTCAGCCACGCCTACGGCGTCCCTCCGACGCCGGAGGCCGCCGAGCACCTCCTCCGGACGGCGCTGGAGGAGGGCGTCACCCACTTCGACACGGCCGCGCTGTACGGCTTCGGCGCCAACGAGCGACTGGTCGGCCGCGTCCTCGCCGCCCACCGCGACCGCGTCGTGCTGGCCAGCAAGTGCGGCATGACCGGCGTCGACGGCCGCCGCGTCATCGACGGCCGGCCCGACACCATCCGCCGCACCGCCGACGAGGCCCTGTCCCGGCTGCGCACCGACGTCATCGACCTCTACTACCTGCACCGCCTCGACCGGGCGGTCCCCGTCGAGGAGAGCGTCGGCGCGATGGCCGAGCTCGTCACGGCCGGCAAGGTGCGCGCCCTCGGCCTGTCCGAGGTGTCCGCCCGGACGCTCCGCCGCGCCCACGCGGTGCACCCGATCGCCGCGCTGCAGAACGAGTACAGCCTCTGGTCGCGCAACCCCGAACAGGGCACCCTCTCCACCGCCCGCGAACTCGGCGTCGCCCTGGTCGCCTTCAGCCCCCTCGCCCGCGGCTTCCTCACCTCCGCCCCTCCCGACCTCGGCGTCCTGCCCGCCCACGACATCCGACGCGGCATGCCCCGCTTCGACGACCACCACTACCCCGCCAACCTCCTCATCCGGCACGAACTGGAGCAGCTCGCCGAGGACGCCGGCCTCTCCCTTCCCCGACTGGCCCTCGCCTGGGTCCTCTCCCAGGGCCCCCACGTCGTCGCCATCCCCGGGACCCGATCGGTGTCCCACCTCCGCGAGAACCTCGCCACACTCGACACCGCCGTCCCCGACGACGTCCTCGACGAAGTCCTCCACGCGGCGGGCCGTCTCCTCGGCTCCTCGACCGTCCACGGCCCCCGCTACAACGAGGCCACCCTCGCCGAGATCGACACCGAGCGCTGCGGTCGGGCCGGCTGACTCCGGCCCTCGGCACCGGACCGACCGACGCACACCTCACCGGAGAGGGCGAGCCGTGCCCACAGCGCAGCGCAGCGCGCCCCGCATCGGTCACCGCGACCGTGCGGGTCGCGCTCCGGTGCAACCCGGCCGGGACGAGTCCGGCGCGTGGCGGTGGAGCGCCATGTGGAGGCGGTACGGCCGTCAGGTGCGGGTCGGGACGGGGCCGCACAGTTGGTTGCCCGGTTCGGCCGGGTCGTCGCTGGTCCAGAACTGGATCCACAGTTCCGTGAACTCGGGGCGGCTGAGGTAGCCGTCCCCGTCCTGGTCGAGGTGGTCGAAGACGTCGGCGACGTCGACGCTCTCGCCGTGCCACGTGTCGACCAGCCGCCGGTGCTCGGCCGGGGAGATGCGGCCGTCGCCGTTCTCGTCGACGGCGTCGAAGACGGTCGCGGCGGTCGCGGCGACGACCTCCCTCATGGTGGGCAGCAGATCGACCATGGCGAGGATCTCGTCCAGGTCGACCCTGCCGTCCTTGTTCGTGTCCACGTGGGCCGCGAGGAGGTCCCACCAGCCCAGCATGACCGTGTCCACACGTGCGGCCAGTTCGGAGTCCGGCCGCACCCGGGGCAGGCCCCTCCAGCGCTCCGCGAGGGCCTGGAAGTCGCGCTGGTCCAGGTAGCCGTTGCCGTCGGCGTCGAACGCCCGGAACATGTTCAGCAGCTTGTCGCGCTGGAACTCACTTGCCACAGTCGGCCTTTCCGTCGGGTCCCCGACGAGCCTGCCCGCGACCGGTCACGCCCCAACGGCGCCTGACAGCACGAGAGGGCGTACCCCACCCCGACTCGCGCACCCGACACCTCGCGCGCCCCCGTTTCGACCGCCCCGGCTCACCCGCAGGAGTGACCTGTGCCCACGGTCCGGACCGGCCGCGTGGGCGCCTCCACGAGCCGTTCTCGGGACACCCAGGGTGCGGCCGGTCCCGCCCGACCGCACCCTGAACCCATGAGCGACCGCAGCACGCCGACGGGGCCGCCCCCAGGACCCCAGTGGGGACAATCGGGCCCCGGCCACGACGGCGACGGCGACGGAGACGGAGACGGAGACGGAGACGGAGACGGGGACGGGGACGGGGACCGCGACGGATTCCCCGCCCCCGGCACGTACGACGTCTCCGGCGGCCGGCAAGACGACCGGCAACACGAAGGCGGCCGCTCAGGAGATCCCCGGCGACGGCACCTTCCTCGTGGGGCAGGAGGTCCGGCCCGGGACCTACCGCAGCGCCGGGCCCGCCGACCCGACCCTGCCGAACTGCTACCGGGCCCGTCTCAAGGGCACCTCAGGCGACATCGACGAGATCATCGCCAACGGGTCCGGCAAGGGCCAGGCCACCGTCACCATCCGCGGCACCGACGAGGCGTTCCAGACGTCCGGCTGCCAGACCTGGAAGCGCATCGGCTGACCTCCTGCGGTCGGTCACGCCGTCCCGCCGACCATCAGTCCCTCGCATCCCTCCCGCGGCGCTCAGGTCTGCCTGCGCACCGTGATGACAGGGCAGTGCGCGTGCGTCATCACCGCCTGGCTGACCGAGCCCAGGAGCAGTCCGGCGAGGCCGCTGCGGCCCCGGGCGCCGACGACCAGGAGCTGGGCCGCCTCGCTCGCTTCGAGCAGAACCTCACGCTCGGTGCCGCCGACCAGATCGCGTCGGACGGTGACGTCCGGATGGGTGTCGGCGCGGCCGGCGATCACCTGGGCCAGCATGCGTTCCGCGGACTCGGGGGTCGCGCCGGCCGGGGCCTTGTCCGGCTGCCATGCGTGGACGGCCACGAGTTCGGCCCGGCGCAGCGCGGCTTCGGCGAAGGCGACGCTGACGGCCTCGTCGCTGTCCCGGGAGCCGTCGACCCCGAGGACGACGGGGCCGGTGTCGGCGGAGTCCCGATGTGCTTCGCGGACGGTCATCACGGGGCAGTGGCTGCGGGCGGCCAAGGACACGGGTGTGGACCCGAGGAGGAGGCCGGCGATGCCCCCCATGCCCCGGGAACCCACGACGATCAGGTCGGCGTCCTGTGACTCGACCTCCAGGACGTGCACCACGTCGCCCGTGACCACGGTCGTGGTGACGGCGACGCCGGGCGCCACGGCGAGGGCATGGGCGGCCGCTTCGTGGACGAGGGTCCGGGAAGCCGGGTCCGGCACCACGTGCCTGGGCTTGATCGGCACTTCGGCGTGCACCACGCGGAGTGCCGCGCCGCGCCGGACCGCCGCCGCGGCGGCTTCCTCGACGGCGGCGAGACCCATTGCCGAGCCGTCCACCCCGACCACGACCAGATTGCCCATAGCTGGCTGCTCCCGTTCAAGCGGTGGGTTCTCAGCCTCGCCCCATCGGCATGCCGCTGCAATTCTTGCGCGCCCCCGTACGGCACGAGGGCCGCCGCCCGGCCCGCCCGAGGAGGAGTTCCGGAATGGCGCGGGCACCGGGCACCGTCCGGCGAGGGCTTGGTGCCGGGCCGGTGGTCAGCCGGGAATGAGCGCGTCCCACTGGTCACGCGTCGGGCCGTCGTGCTGCGGCGTGAATTCCGGGCGGGCCGCCAGCCACGCGGTGAGGTGCCGGTCGACTTCCTCGGTGCCGTAGGCCTCGTCGGAGCGTTCCAGGAGATGACGCACCCGTGCGCGGGCGCGCATGACGACGGGATCGTCGAAGGCGCAGGCGGCCAGCGCGGCGGCCCGTCGATCGGAGGGCGGCGAGCCCTCGGCGAGACGCTGTTCGTCGGCTCGGTCGGCCTTGATCTGCGCGTCGAACCACGGGCGCAGCGTCTGCGTGGTCCATGCGTGGTACTGCGTGGGGTCCGCGGCTATCTCGTCGACGTGGCCGGCGAGGTGCTGGGCGGCGAGCAGACCGAGAGCCGCGCCGTGACCGAAGGTGGGGTTGGTGTGGATCAGGCTGTCGCCGGCGTTGACCAGGCCGGTGACGACGGGCCCCTCGGCGTCGGCGAGTGCGGTCCAGCGGTTGTCCAGGCCCGCCATCGCCAGGACGGGCGACTGCGGTTCGGGGTCCAGGTCCAGCCAGGCGGCGGTCGCGGGGAAGCGGCGGGCCACCGCCTCGAACACGTCCGGATCGGCGAGGGCGCCGCGCGAGGGGTCCTCCGTCGACAGCACCAGACTCACCGCGAAGGTGTCGTTGTCGGACGGGAACACCCCGGCGAACGCGTACGGCGCGGCCGATCCGGTCTTCACCCGTCCCGGATTGCGCGGCCCGTCGGCGCGCAGCCGGTACCACCGGCAGAGATACGCGATCCCGGCCCGGTGGCTCTCCACCACGGGCGGACGACAGCCCGCCGCGACCAGCCACTCCGGCACCGGCGACCGCCGACCGGACGCGTCGACGACCAGGTCCGCCTGGTCGGCCTCCGCCCCCGCCCTCACGCCGGTCACCCGCGGAGGAACACCCTCCCCGAACACCAGCCCGTCCACCCGGCACCCACGCCGCACCTCGACACCGGACTCCCCGGCCACCGCCGCCGTCAAAGCGGCCTCCAGCACCAGGCGCCTGGTGCGCAACGTCACCAGATCCTCATCGCCGTCCCGACGCGGCGGATGCTCCCCGAACCAGTCGAACTCGTGGTACTCCCGAGCCCCACGCGCCAACACGTCCTCGTAGACATCGGGAGCCTCCGCCCTCAACACGGTACGCACCGGCGCCAGCAGCGAATGCGGCTGCACAGCCTGCGGAACCCGCGGCCTCCGCCAGTGGAAGAAGTCCCGCTGCAGGTCCTCCCCCGCCTGCCGCCCGTCCTGCTCGAACAACGTGACCCGATGTCCCCGCCGCCCCAGCATCAGCGCCGCCCCCAGCCCGCTGATGCCCCCGCCGACCACCGCAACCCGCGCCATCTGGCTCCCCTTCGCGTCGTGTTGCGAAATGAGCCTACCGCCTGAAGATCTTCGGCCCGACACCGGTATCCGTCGCAGAACAGCGGTTCAGCAGGGCTCCGACCGACGTCGGTACGGTTCCCGGACAAGCCACTTATGGCGCAAGTGACCTCCCCGAGGGCGTTCCCGTTGAACCGCCCATGAACAAGATCGCCCTCGCCCTCGGAGCCGTACTCCTCGCCGCTCTCCCCACCGGCACCGCCTTCCCGACCCCGGCCCCAGCCCCCCAGCCGGTCCCCGAAGCACACCTCCAACTCACGGCCACCCGCACCGTGCACGGCATCGAAAGCACCCGCTTCGCCTGGCTCGACTGCCCCGCTCCCCACCTCACCCCCAAGCACCCGAGCCACCCGCACCACACATCCGCCTGCACCGACCTCGCCGTCGCACACGGCGACCTCGACCACCTCCCCGGGCACACCACCGCCATCTGCTCGAACGACGCCGCCCAGATCACCGTCACCGCGAACGGCGTGTACGACGACCGCGCCGTCCACTGGCAGCACACCTACGACGACGACTGCCACCTCACCCTCGCGACGGGGCAGGTCTTCGACTTCTGACGGTCGGTGCCCGGGGTGCCCATCCCGTTGCGGGCGTTCGTCCGGGGCAGCAGGATCGATCCGACGCAGGAGGGCGCATGGCGGCCTCTTGCCGGCCACTGACCACGCTCGGGAGCGGGCCGCGGCTCCAGGCGCCGACGCTCGGGCGCGTGCGCTGCCCCGCTCCGCGTTGCCCGCCGTGCGCTACCCCGCCTCCTGTTCCCCACAGTCCTGTGCCCCACCACCGACTGCCCTTCCGCCCGTCTATCCCCCGTACTCCCACGCCTCCTCGACGGCGGGGCCCTTGGCCTGGATCTTCAGGAGGCGGGAGGCGACGGCGCCTTCGTTGCGGCCGAACTGCTGTGCCAGCTCGGCCAGGGACACGCCTTGGGCGCAGTGCTCGGCGAGCAGATCGTCGTCGTCTGGTTCCCAGGGCTTGTACGCGTTGGGATGCAGGCGCCGCTTCTCGTCCACGGTGTACGCCTTGGCTTCCTCCGGTTCGGCCGGTGGGCGGGAAGCGGGGACGGCGTCGCCGGGGTGGGGCGCGAGGTGGAGGCCGGCGGAGGCCGCATGGGAAGGGCGGCCGGCGGCGACCGGGGCGGAGGCAAGGAGGCGGCTGATCTCGTCGGGATCGGACGCGTCCACCTCTCCGGCGAGCTCGCCGAGGATCACCCCGTCGGGTGTGCAGATGACGACGTCGATCGCCGCGCGACCGTCGGACAGGAGGTCGACGTGCAGGTTGTAGCGGCGGTGCGCGTTGCCGATTTCGAGCCGCACGGTTGACGTGCTCTGCGCGTCCTGCATGTCCTGCACGTCACGCACTTGCTGCGCGGGCGGAGGAGGCGTGGATGCAGGGCGGCGGTGGGCCGGAGAGAGTAATGCGTGGACCTGCCAGGTCGCCGGAATCCGGGCGGGGGTCGGCCTGGGGTTTCCGCTCATGCCCTCGGTGGTCGCCGCGCGGGGGCGGGGCCTTCGTCCCGTCCGTGGCGCAGCTCAAGGCAGCTCGGCGCAGCTCGAAGCAGCTCGGACCAGCTAGGACCAGCTCGGACTAGCTCGGGTGGCTTGGAAGCGCGTCCCGTCGCAGGGTGGTGTGGAGGACTGCCTGCTGCCCCGAGCCCGCGAGGACGACGCCGATGCATCGCTACCCGCCGATCGCCGACCACGGTCTCGTCGGAGACCTGCAGACGTGTGCGCTGGTGTCGGCCGAGGGGGTGGTGGATTGGTTCTGCTCGCCGCGTTTCGACTCGCCGAGCGTGTTCGGGCGCCTGCTGGACCACGAGCGTGGCGGCCACTTCGCGATCACGGTGGAGGCTCCGGGGACGACGGTGCGGCAGCTGTATCTGGCGGACAGCGCGGTGTTGCTCACGCGTTTCCTGACGCCGGACGGTGTCGGTGAAGTGGCGGACTTCATGCCGCTCGCGGCGGACCCGAACGTGCCGACCGACCGGCACACCCTGGTGCGGGTACTGCGCGTGGTGCGCGGCACGGTCCGGTTCGCGGTGGAGTGCAGGCCGCGTTTCGACTACGGCCGGGAGGCGCACGAGCTGGTACTCGAAGGGGCCACCGCCCGGTTCACGGGTGCGACGGCCACCGCGCACCTCCAGGTGCTCGGCGCGATCGAGCTGGAGCGGGACGGGGAGGACGTCCGCGCGACGGTGGAGCTGTCCGCCGGGCAGCGTGCCGCCGCGGTCATCACCCTTGACGCGCCCGGCGCGGAGCCGCCCGTACCGGCCGACCCGGTGAGCCTGCAGGCGGCCTTCGACCACGTTCGTTCGTTCTGGCACGAGTGGATCAGCCGCTGCCGGTACCGGGGCCGCTGGCAGCAGCAGGTCAACCGTTCGGCGATCACGCTGAAGCTGCTCACGTACGCCCCGTCCGGCGCGCCGGTGGCAGCCGCGACCATGGGGCTTCCCGAACAGGTCGGCGGCGAACGCAACTGGGACTACCGCTATACGTGGGTCCGGGACGCCTCCCTGTCGGTGCGCGCCATGGTCGACCTGGGCTTCACCGAGGAGGCGGACGCCTTCCGCCGCTGGCTGGGCGCCCGGTTGCAGGCCGGTGGCACGGTCAACGGCGAGCCGCTGCAGATCATGTACCGGGTGGACGGCGATCCGCACCTGCGCGAGGAGGTGCTCGACCACCTGGAGGGCTGGCGCGGCTCTGCCCCCGTCCGAGCCGGCAACGGCGCCGCCGACCAGCTCCAGCTCGACATCTACGGCGAGGCCGTCTACGCCCTAGCCCAGTCCCGCGACCTGGCCCAGCTGGCCGGCTACGACGGCTGGCAGCGCTTCGCCGCCACGGTGGACTGGCTGTGCGGCCACTGGGACCGTCCGGACGAGGGCATCTGGGAGACCCGCGGCGGCCGCCAGGACTTCACGTACAGCCGCCTGATGTGCTGGGTCGCCTTCGACCGCGCCGTACGCATCGCCCGTGAACTCGGCCGCCCCGCCGACCTCTCCCGCTGGACCGCCGCCCGTGACGCCGTACTCCACCAAGTCATGGAGCACGGCTGGTCCACCGACCGCCAGGCCTTCGTCCAGCACTACGGCAGCGACGTCCTCGACGCCTCCCTCCTCCTCATGCCCATCACCGGGTTCGTCGCCCCACGCGACCCCCGCTGGCTCTCCACCCTCGACGCCATGGACGCCGAACTCGTCTCCGACAGCCTCGTCTACCGCTACGACCCCGCCGCCTCCCCCGACGGCCTACGCGGCTCCGAAGGCACCTTCTCCCTCTGCAGCTTCCTCTACGTCGACGCCCTCGCCCGCGCCGGCCGCACCGAACAAGCCCGCTACGCCTTCGACAAAATGCTCACCTACGCCAACCACGTCGGCCTCTTCTCCGAGGAAATCGGCCCGACCGGCGAACAACTGGGCAACTTTCCCCAAGCCTTCACCCACCTCGCCCTGATCACCGCCGCGTTGTCCCTCGACGCGGCACTCGATCGGTGAGACGCCGCTTCGACCCCGTGCGGCGCCACCCGTCCGCCGGAGTCCGCCCCACGCCCCACCCCCGACCCTGCCCCCGCCCCGCCCTGGGAAGCGGATGTGAGCACCCCGGAGAGGCCCGCGCAAAGATCACGATTACCCCGGAACCAGGACCCGAACTGGGCTAGAAAGACAGGCATGGAACTCACTCAGATACGCCTGCTGGTCTCCGACTTCCCCTCCGTCTACCGCTTCTACCGCGACACCCTCGGCCTCAAGCCCCAGTTCGAGGCGGAGACGGGTCCCTACGCCAAGCTCACCCCCGACACCGGCCACGCCGCCATCGCCCTGCAGGCCCGGACCCACCTGGCCGACGTACTGGAGCGCCTGGAAGCAGCCCCTGCGGGACACCGCGCGCTGATCGCCCTCCGCGTCGACGACCTGGACGCCACCCACGCCGAACTCACCTCCCGAGGAGCCGAGTTCCTCCGCGACCCGAGCCCCATGGGCGACCGCATGCGGGTCGCCTACCTGGCGGACCCGGAAGGGAACCTCATCGAGCTCCAGGAGTGGCTCGAGCTGCGCGACCGAGGCCAGTGACACGGTGGGGCGACCTGGGTCCTGATGGCGGGCGCGCCGTGGATCGAGGGTGCCGCCGCGCGACTCGCTCCGGCCCGTCGTGACGGCGATATTCGCTTGCGCACCTTCGCCGCGAAAGGCAACGTCATTCGCCGCCCCCGAAGAAGGTAGAAGCAGATGACCGCGCAGGCCCCGGCCCACCCTGTGGACCACGAACTCGTCGAAGCCGCGGCGCACGTCGCTCGCACGCGATGCCAAGGCGACAACCACACCATGGCGGCAGCGGGTCGCGCCCAGGACGGCCGGATCATCACCGCCGTGAATGCCTACCACTTCACCGGAGGTCCCTGCGCCGAGCTGGTGCTCATCGGCGCGGCAGCGACTCAAGGCGCGTACGAGCTCGACACGATCGTCGCCGTGGGCGACAGGGATCGGGGGGTGGTTCCGCCCTGCGGTCGGTGTCGTCAGGTGTTGCTCGACTACTTCCCGAACCTCAAGGTCATCGTCGGTGGGGGCGATCGCATGCGAGCCGTGCCCATCGCCGACCTGCTGCCCGAGAGCTACGTCTGGGCCGACCACCAGCTCGACACCGAGTGAGTCCCCGTCGCGCCCGCACGGCGCGGCGCGGCGGGCCCGCCCGCGGGGGCGATTCGGCTTCCAACGTGCCTCTTTTAATGGGGAGATGGGCTCGGGAGCTCCCTGCTACCGTGGGCCGATGGCAACGATCAAGGAAGTCCAGGTCACCTTCGACTGCGCTGAACCCGACCGCGTCGCACGCTTCTGGGCCGAGGTGCTGGGGTACGTCGCGTCGTTGCCGGAGGGGTTCTCCACGTGGGAGGAATTCGATCGTTCGCGCCCGCCTGGCCACCGGGTTTCCTCGTCCGCGTGTGCGGATCCCTCGGGCAAGGGCCCGCGGCTGTACTTCCAGCGGGTTCCCGAGGGGAAGGTCGTCAAGAATCGGGTGCATCTCGACGTGCGCGTCGGCACCGGGCTCGTGGGCGCGGAACGCCTTGCCGCCCTTGAGGCGGAGTGCACGCGACTGGTCGCCCTCGGCGCGGTGCGCGAGCGGCTGCTTCCCGCCGATGGCGTCAACGAGTCGTGCATCGTGATGCAGGACGTCGAAGGAAACGAGTTCTGCATCGACTGAGCGGTCGACGGCCGACGGGCCGGCCGGGCGCGTGGGTTACGTCGCCTGCTGCCGTGTTCGGGACGGGCGGTTGTGATGCCTGTCACTGACTCGGGGATTCGGGGCGAGGGTGCGTGATCATGAGCGGATGGACGCTCGTTTCGTTGGTATCGCCGAGTTGGTCGAAGCACCGTCCGTGGCGGTCGTGGTCGATGTGATGCGTGCCTTCACAGTGGCGGGTTGGGCCTTCGCCCAGGGTGCGGAGAAGATCGTTCTTGCGGAGTCGCTGGACGAGGCGCTGGCACTGAAGGCGCGCCATCCGGGTTGGGTGGCGCTCAAGGACGGTCCGCCGGCGCCCGGTTTCGACGCGGTCAACTCGCCGGGCAGGCTGCGGTCCGTCGACCTCGGCGGACGGACGGTCGTGCAGAAGACCACGGCGGGTACGGTCGGCGCCCTCGCGGTCAAGGAGGCGTCGCTGGTGCTGTGTGCCGCCTTCGTCGTCGCGGAGGCGACGGCTCGGGTGCTGCGGGCGCGTGGGTGTGACGGCGTCACGTTCGTGGTGACCGGCGAGGAGGGGCGCGCGGACGAGGACCTGGCGTGCGCTCAGTACATCGCCGAGAGGGCCGTGGGGGCTGACGTGGATGCCTCCGAGTTCCTCCGCCGTGCCGGCGAGTCGCGGGCCGCAGCCGAGTTGACGGAGCGCGTGCGCAAGGGGGTTCACCACGATGACGTCGCGCTCTGCCTGGAACTCGACCGGTTCCCGTTCGCCATGGTGGCGGCGTTGGAGGACTCGCTGATGGTTCTCCGCCCGTACGCGGTTCCCTCGCCGGCCGACGGGACTTCGAACTGACCTGAGTACCGCCCTTCCCGCCAGGCGCTTCGCGCCGTTCACGCTGCTACGGCGGTGGCGTCGCGGGCTTACGCCCACGACGCAGGAAACTCAGAGGACGGACGGGCGGCCGCCTGTGATGCTCACGGACGGGCGGTGGCGGGCTCAGGGGGGCCGGCGACGCCGATGCAGGCTTCGTTGCCCTCGGGGTCGGCGAGGACCCAGTTCGACGGAGCGTCGGCGTCGTTGACGAGGCGGCCGCCGGCTGCGAGGGCGGCGGCGATGCGGGCTTCGGCCTGGTCGTACGGTACCCATACGTCCACGTGGACGCGGTTGCGCTGCGGGCGGGGTGCGTCCATCTGCTGGAAGTAGAAGGGGGCGCCGCGGCGATGCGGGTCGATGAGGTCCTCGGCGCTGTTCGCGCGGTCCTGGTAGCCGAGGAGGGCGCGCCAGAAGGCCACCACGCCGGGAGCGGCGAGGGCGTCGACGGTGACCTGGACGGTCTGTACGGCGGACGGGTCGGCCGTTACGTCCAGGGTGCGGGCAACTGCCGAGATCCGTCGGGCCAGTTCGACGTGCTGCTCGGTCAGACCGTAGTAGTCGGCCGTGACCTTGATCAGTCGGACGGTGACGCCCTCCTGCCGCACGTCGACGTCCGGGTGGTCGTCCCCGAGCGCCGGGATCTCGCCGATCGCCCGCACGAACTCGGCGCTCATGGTGAACGTTCCGGTGCGGAAGTACGCGCACGCGCCTTCGCCCACCACGCGCCAGTCCTCCAGCCCGACGGTCTCGTGGAACTGCTGCGGCCTGATGCGCTCGATCTTGGTTTCTTCGTCGGTCATGTGATGAACGTAGCGTGCCGGTCCGACACTCTGGCCGGCGGCTACGCGGTGCGGTCGTGGCGGTCGTCACTGCCGTCACGGTCATGGCTGCCGTGGCGGTCGTGGCGGTCGTTGAGCCAGCGGGCGGCGAGGAGGCCGGAGGCGGCGGTGAGGAGGGCGGCTGCGATGACGGTGGCGTCGAGGCCGAGGAGGTCGGCCAGGAGGCCGGCGATGAGGGCTCCGGCGGCGTACCCGATGTCGCGCCAGAAGCGGTACGTGCCGAGGGCGTTGGCGCGCCAGGTGGGGTGGGCGTGGTCGGAGACGGAGGCGATGAGGGCCGGGTAGACCATGGCGGTGCCGAGGCCGAGGGCTATGGCGGAGAGGAGGCCGGCGAGGAGCGGGCGGTCGAGGAGGGCGAGGGCGAGGAGGAGGCCGGCGGACTGGACGAGCATGCCGGTGACGATGAGGGGTTTGCGGCCGATGCGGTCGGCGAGGTGGCCGGTGGGGATCTGGCCGAGGCCCCAGAGGATCGGGTAGAGGCCCTTGATGAGGCCGACGGCCGCGATGCCGAGGCCGTGGTCGGTGAAGAGGAGCGGGAAGACGCCCCACGTCAGGCCGTCGTTGAGGTTGTTGACCAGGCCTGCCTGGCTGGCGCCGCGCAGTGAGCGGTCGCGCCAGGAGGTGCGGACGAAGGTGGCCCGGAGTCCGGCGCCCTCGCCCGCGGGGACGGGCTTGGGGTGCTGCGCCAGTTCCAGGGCGACATGCGCGGCGGTGTCGCGGACGACGAGCGCCAGTGCGAGGCCGGCGACGACGAAGACGACGCCGACGAGTTCGGGGATCGGGCGCAGGCCGTGGGCGGTGGCGAGGTAGCCGGTGAGCAGGGCGGTGACGCCGACGGCGGTGTAGCCGGCGGCTTCGTTGAGGCCGGTGGCGAAGCCGCGGCGGGTCGGACCGACCAGGTCGATCTTCATGTTGACGGTCATCGACCAGGTCAGGCCCTGGTTGAGGCCGAGCAGCACGTTGGCCGCGACGATCCAGCCCCACGAGGGCGCGTACGCGAGTACGAACGGGACGGGGACACCGATCAGCCAGCCCGCCACGAGGAGCTGCTTTCGGCGGAAGCGTGCCGTCAGCGTGCCGGCCGCCAGGTTGGTGAGGGCCTTGGTGAGCCCGAAGGCGATGATGAACGAGAAGACCGCCGGCTCACTGGTCAGGCCGAACGTCTCGGTGCCGATCAGCGGCACGGTGGTGCGTTCCAGGCCCACCAGACCGCCCACGGCCATGTTGACCACGACCAGCAGCGAGAACTGAAGCCGGTTCTCGCTGAGCCCCAGTCGTACGGGGCGCACTGAGGCGATGCCCGGCATGGGCCGCTCAGTCGTGGTCGCGGTGGTCGCGGTGGTCGCGGCCGTGGTCGTCCTCCCGGCCGTCGTCACCGTCGTGGGCTCGCTGCTGGTGCTGTGGTTCATGGGCGGGTGTCCCTTCGGGACTGGAACGGCGTGCGGTGTACGGCTGCCGTCGGGGCGTGGTGGCCTACGCCGCACGGACGGGCCAGGCGCGGGTAGACGGGGGCAGCACGAGCCGGCACGCATAGACGCAGGCCAGAATACCCCCACCCGTATTTTTGTCGAGCACGGGGACGTGTCTCACCTAGGTTCACTGAATACCCAGGGGGGTATTTGACTTCTCGCACGGGATGGTCTTACGGTCGAGTACATCAATACCCCGGGGGGTACCCGAGAGAATGAGGGATACCTCGATGCGTGAAGTAGATCTGGAGACCTTCGCCGCCGGCCTGGCCGCCGGCGCGTTCGTCATCGACGTCCGTGAGCCCGACGAGTACGTGGCAGGCCACGTACCGGGGGTCCACAGCGCACCACTGTCCGCGCTCGGGTCGGTCCTGGACGGACTGCCCGCCGACCGGACGGTGTACGTGATCTGCGCGAGCGGCAACCGGAGCCTGTGGGCCGCCGAGCAGCTCGCGACCCGCGGGGTGGACGCGACCTCCGTCGCGGGCGGCACCACGGGCTGGGCCCGCACGGGTCGCCCGCTGGTGAGCGGCGCGGCCGCCTGAGCACCGGGCCGCACACGAGCCCGATCACCTGAGGGGGCCGGCCCGGCCGTACGTACGCCCGGCGCGCGCAGCCACCCCGCACTCAGCCTTGCCCACCCGATCAGGGTGTGCGTTTCTTCGGAAGGGATCCACCGTGTTCTTCAGTCAGTACTACCTCGACTGCCTCTCCCAGGCGTCGTACATGATCGCCGACGAGACGACCGGGCAGGCCGTGGTCGTGGACCCGCGGCGGGATGTCTCGGAGTACCTCGCCGATGCCCGGGCGCGTGGTTTCACGGTCGTCGGGGTGATCAACACGCACTTCCACGCGGACTTCGTCGCGGGCCACCTGGAGATGGCGGACGAGACCGGCGCGTGGATCGGCTACGGCTCGCGGGCCGAGACCGAGTACCCGATCCGCAAGCTCGCGGAGGGTGAGCGGATCGTGCTGGGCGAGGTCGCCCTGGAGGTCATGGAGACGCCCGGGCACACGCCCGAGTCGATCAGTGTGCTGGTGTACGAGCGGGCCGACGACGAGGTCCCGTACGGCGTGCTCACCGGCGACGCTCTGTTCATCGGTGACGTAGGCCGACCCGACCTGCTCGCCTCGGTGGGGGTGACCGCCGAGGAGCTCGGCGCGATGCTCCACGACAGCGTGCAGAACAAGCTGATGGGTCTGCCCGACGCGGTGCGCGTCTTTCCCGCGCACGGCGCGGGATCGGCCTGCGGCAAGAACCTGTCGACGGAGAAGCAGTCCACCATCGGCGAGCAGCGCGCCACGAACTACGCGTGTGCGCCGATGGGCCGCGAGCAGTTCGTCGCGCTCGTCACCGCCGGTCAGTCGGCCGCGCCCGGTTACTTCGCGTACGACGCGGAGCTGAACCGCAAGGACCGCGTCCGTTACGACGCGACGGCCTCGGCCCGGCCGCTGACGCTCGCCGAGTTCGTCGAGCTGCGCGTCGGCGGGGCGGTCGTCGTCGACGCCCGCGACCCGCAGGAGTTCGCCGCCGGGCACCTGCGCGGCGCGGTCAACGTGCCCGCCGACGGCAGGTTCGCCGAGCAGGCCGGCACCGTCCTCGATCCGGCCGACGAGCTGGTCGTCATGGCGCCGCAGAACCGGGAGGAAGAGGTCGTCACCCGGCTCGCCCGAATCGGCTTCGACCGGGTGGTGGGCTACGTCCGCAACCCCGAGGACGCCCTCAGGGTCATGGACGACGAGGTCACCCCCGCCAGCCGCCTCACCGCGGCGCACCTGAAGGCCGCCCTCGCCGGCGACAACCCGCCGCTCGTCGTCGACGTCCGCACCTGCGGCGAGCGCCAGGCCAACGGCTTCATCCCCGAGGCCCTGCACATCCCCCTGAGCGAACTTCCCGCGCGCGCGGGTGAACTCCCCGCCGACCGTCCGCTCGTCCTGCACTGCGCCGGCGGCCACCGCTCCTCCATCGCGGCCAGCCTTCTTCGCCACCGCGGCGTCGAGGACGTCTCCGACATCCTCGGGGGTTACGCCGCCTGGGCCCTCGACGTGGAGTCCACCGTCGTCTGACGGCTCCCGAGCCCGAACCGATCCGAGCCCCGTCGGGCGCGGGGCGAGGCCCCCGGATCGCGCACGCCGTCGGCGGTATACGCGGACGTCACCCCCGCACCACCCCGACCGGCCCCGCACCACCCCGACGGGCCCGCACCACCCCGACCGGGCCCGCCCGGCCCGTCCCGCACCCCACCGCCCCACGTGTCCCCCACCCATCACTGGGTCTCGACACCCCCACACATACCCCCCTGGGTATCATTCCATCGGAGTCACGCATGAGCGCCAAGCGCACCGCCCCGTCCATCACCACCGCCGTACTGCGCAAACTCACCGAGGAAGGGCGCGCGCCGCGCCTGCTCGACGTGCGCACTCCCGCCGAGTTCCGCACCTCGCACATCCCCGGCGCCTACAACGTGCCGCTGCACACGCTGCGCGAGCACCGGGCGGAGCTGCGGTCCCACCTCGACGAGGAGATCGTGCTCGTCTGCCGTTCGGGAGCGCGGGCGTCGCAGGCCGAGCAGGCGCTCGCCGAGGTCGGGCTGCCGAACCTTCGCATCCTCGACGGCGGCATGAACGCCTGGGAGGCGGCCGACGCGCCCCTGAAGCGGGGCCCCGAGCGCTGGGACATGGAGCGGCAGGTTCGCCTGGTGGCGGGGTCGATCGTGCTGACGACCGGACTCGTCGGCATCCTGGTGCCGGGTGCCCACCTCATCGGTACGGCGGTCGGCGCGGGGCTGACGTACGCGGCGCTCAGCAACTCCTGCATGATGGGCGTCCTGCTGTCCAAGCTGCCGTACAACCGGGGCCCGCGCACCGACATCAGCGCGGTGATCGCGGAGCTGCGGAGCGCGGCATGACCGCCCTCATCGTCGCGGCCTCGCTGCTGATCGGCGTCAGCCTCGGCATCCTCGGCGGCGGCGGGTCGATCCTGACGGTTCCCATCCTGGTCTACCTGGCCGGACAGGAGACGAAGGAGGCCATCGCCACCTCGCTGTTCGTGGTCGGCGTCACCAGCATCGCCGCGCTGATCCCGCACGCCCGCGCCCACCGGGTCCGCTGGCGGACCGGTCTGCTCTTCGGCGCGTTCAGCATGGCGGGCGCCTACGGCGGCGGACGCCTCGCCGAGTACGTACCCGGCACGGTGCTGCTCGTCGCGTTCGCCCTGATGATGCTCGCCACCGCCGCGGCCATGCTCCGCAAGCCCCGGCCCGGCCGCGAGCGCACCCGACCCGCGCACAAGGACCTCCCGCTGAAGCACATCGCCGTCGAGGGTCTCGCCGTCGGCGCCGTGACCGGGCTCGTCGGGTCGGGCGGCGGATTCCTCGTCGTACCGGCGCTGGCGATCCTCGGCGGGCTGCCGATGGGCATCGCGGTCGGCACGTCACTCCTGGTCATCGCCATGAAGTCCTTCGCCGGACTCGCCGGCCACCTGTCCGGCGTCTCGATCGACTGGGGCGTGGCACTGACCGTGACCGCGGCGGCGGTGATCGGCAGCCTGATCGGCGGCCGGCTCGCGGGGCGGATCCCTCAGGACGCGCTGCGCAAGGCCTTCGGCTGGTTCGTCGTCGTCATGGGCGTCTTCGTTCTCGCCCAACAGCTCGACACCACCGTCTGGACCCACCCGGCCACCTGGTCGGCACTCGGGGCCGCGGCGACGGTCACGGTCGCCGTCCGCCTGCTCCGGCATGCGCGCCGGGCGCGGGCGGGCGCGGGGCACCTCTCCGGGAAGCACCCGCTGCCCGACGGCGGGTCCCGGCACAGCACCGCATCCAAATAGATCACATTCGCACCATTTATACCCCTAGGGGTATCATCGGGAGGGGGTGAAGGAGAAGGAGGAGATCCGTGCAGGTCGAAGAAGAAGCGATGAAGCCGGTCCTGAACCGCCTCCGGCGGGCCCAAGGGCAGCTGGCCGCGGTGATCGCGATGGTCGAGTCAGGTCGGGACTGCAAGGACGTCGTCACCCAGCTCGCCGCCGTCTCCAAAGCCCTGGACCGGGCCGGCTTCAAGATCGTGGCCAGCGGCATGCGCCAGTGCCTCGCCGACACCCCCGACGCCCCGCCCATGACACAGGACGAGCTGGAGAAGCTCTTCATGGCCCTCGCCTGACCGGCCCCTCCCCCGGATCGGGTGCCCCCGGGACTCCGACGTCTCCCGCTTCCGGCGTCCGCCCGTACGCAGCTACTTCTTGCCGACTCCCAGGTTGACGAGCATGTTGAGGAGGCCGCCGCCGCCGTAGCTGACGAGGTCGGCGATGCACGGCACGACCTTCACCCAGGGGTCGCACTTCTCCTGGACGAATTGGGTGCCGAACGGTGCGGCGATGTTGGAGAACGGGGTGATGATCGAACTGACGAGGGACATGATGTCGTTGGCGTCCCACTTGCTGCCGTCTTTTTCCTCGATGCTGCACACGACGCCGACGCCCAGGGACGCGAGGCCCAGGCAGACGGAGATCAGCGACAGCGCGAAGGCCGTGTCCTGCTGCTGTTGGGTGGGCCGCGTACTGGACGTCATGAACGTGTTCATCTCCTGCCACTTGGCCAGTTCCCAGAAGACCATCGTGGCGTCGGCGATGGCGGCCCCCACGCCCCAGTCGATCAACGGCCAGGTGGTGATGTCGTCCAGGGGGAAGCTCATGCCGTACGAGATCGCGTTGGCGACCACCCCGACGCCGTAGATTCCCTTGCCCACCTCATCCCAGTACAGCTTGTCGGCGGCGGTCCCCTTCATCTCCCACGGTGACGCGGTCGCGTCCTGGGCGAAGAAGGCGATGCCCGCGACGAATTCGCTGATCATGCCGATGGTGCAGTAGACCGCCCAGCCTGCGGGGTTGATCTCGGGGCCGGGGACACCGGGACGGGGTTTGTCGCTGAAGTCGGGGGGCCAGGTGATGCTGGTGGCCCCGCCGTTGACGATGGTGGCGACGATGTTGGCGGGGACGGCAGCCAGCAGGGTGAGGGCCGTTTCGAGGCTGACGGGACTGTCGTCGCCGGTGCCGGCGATCAGGTTGAACAGGTCCCAGACCAGTTGGATCGGGACGGCCAGCAGCCCGCCCATGTCCTCCTGCAGTACGTCCAGGAGTGTGTCCAGGGCGTCCTGGATCACCTCGAGGAAGGCGACGACGATCGCGTCGAGCAGCGCGAGGAGGGAGTCGAGGCCGTCCTCGACGATCTTCAGCAGCAGTGCCTGGATGTCGATGTCCGACCAGGAGGCCGGCGCGGAGGGGTCGATCTCGCCGAGGATCCATTCGGCGAGCTTGTCCAGGTCGTTGCCGAAGGCGATCACGTACGTCGAGATGGGCGGCTGGGCCAGCGAGCGGCAGAAGTCCCACAACGGGTCGTCATCGTCGTCTGCGGCGGCGGGCTCCGATCCGACCCGTCGGACGAAGTCCTCGATGAGCGCGCTGAACGTGCCGCCCGCGCCGGGCGGGGCCGCCGCCGTGGGCCTCGGCGGGATCCGGGGGCCGGAATCGCTGCTCGCAGGTGGCGGGGAGGCGGCGGCGAAGGTCTGGGAGGTGAGGTAGTGGACGTGGGGGCTGCTGGTCAGGTCGGCGGTGGAGACGGGCGCGCCACCGGAGTCGGTCTGCTGGATGGGGCTGGCGTGCTGGGCCTGGGTGCCGGGGTTCTGCCAGTTCGGCGTACTGGCGACGCTCGCGTTCGGGCCGATCCCGTGGGCGGCGGAGGTGATCCGGCTGTTGAGGTCGTCGATCAGTCCGCGGAAGAGCTTCGAGTCCGGGCCGATCTGGGTGATGGCATTGCCGACGGCCTGCCGGCCTGCCTTGATCGTCTTCTCCAGGCCGTCGGCGAGCGCCTTCTGGGTGGCGAGGATGTCGGCAGCGTCGAAGACGGCCTTGAGGAAGTCGATGACGTCCTCGATGAAGGCCTCGATGGCGGAGAGGACGGCCATGACGGCGTTGCAGGCGTCTTCGATGCCTTCGATGATGTAGTCGCCGAGCTGGATGAACTTGTCCTTGACGAGGATGCCGAAGGAGACGATGCCCGCTTCGAGGTCGGCGACGAAGTGGTCGACCTTGGCGACGCCCTTCTTGATGGCCTCCCAGACGTCGGTGAAGAAGTCCTTGATGTCGCTGATGAAGCCGCCCGGGAGGTACTGGCGGTGGTGGGCGAGCTCCGCATGGAGTTCCTCGCGGGTGGCGAACTCCTGGTACGAGGGGCGGCCGGGGACGCGACCGTTGCAGTTGATGATGAAGCCGGCGCAGGAGCGGGGGCCGGGGGTGCCGCCGGCCTTCTCGACGCCCACGGCCATGGTGTTGTTGACCGCGGTGACGGCGTCCTGGGGGCTCATGGTGGGAGTGGAGCCGGAGCAGCCGGGGAACAGGTCGGCCCGGCCGGTGACGTTGGTGTTGAAGGTCCCGTACTGCGGGCCGAGGTAGTTGAGGGTGCCGTTGGCGTTGACGCCGGCGTTCCGCATGCCGGTCGGGCCGCCGGCGAGGTAGGCCTGAACGGGTCCGCCGGGGTTGATCTCGAGCGCGCCCTGCAGGCCGGAGGGCGCATCGGTGACGGCGGCCGGGTCGGTGAGGACCACCGTGGGTGGGGAGAAGTCGGAGGCCTCGATGATGAGGGTGACGGTGCCGGCGGCGTCGGTGGTGACGGTGGCGTCCTGGCCGGCCTCCGGGCCGACGATCCGGAGGGTGCCGTCGGCGAGGACGATGCCGGTGGGCAGGGGCGCGGTCAGCTTCAACGGGTAGTACGCGACGGGCACGTTCTGGGCGTCGACGAAGGTGATCTGCGTGCGGTAGTTGGTGGTCTCGTAGGAGAGATTCCGGTTCAGGGCGGGCGTGTGGCAGAGCCACCCGGAGCTGCCGGTGCCGGCGTTGGTGTTGAGCTGGTGCAGCCGGAGCTCACCGAGGGCGTTGGCGGTGAACAGGGTGGGCGGGTCCAGGGGGTAGTACGACGGGTACAGCGCGGACACACCCTCGCTCTGGGTGTCGCTGTCGCCGGTGGCGATCGGGATGCCGGCCGCCCACTGGGCGGTGGAGACGCGCGCGTTGCCGCTGTTCTGGTAGAAGCCCGTCTGGTTGAGGACGGTCAGGTTCTCGTCCTCGTCGGCGAAGTACACCGTCGTCAGGGGTCGGCCGCCGACCATGGTGGTGACGGACGCCGCAAGCTCGATGTCGCCCGGCGTGTTCACCGGCAGGACCAGGCTCCCGTACTCGTAGTCGTACAGGAACGGGATGCCGTTGGCGTCGACGTAGAGGGGCCGGAACCCGTAGTCGGCGCCCTCCCACACCATCCCGCAGGCGTACGAAGGCGGGGTGATGGGGGGCATCGACAGGGAGGGGGGATACCAGCCGGCCCCGCCGCCGTCCCAGTACGCGTAGAACATCCCGTCCCGGGGGGCGACGAGTACGTAGTCGGAGGCGTTGAGCGGAAGCATGACGGCTCCAGGGCCCACCGTGTCACCGGAGGACAGCAGCGTCACGTTCGTCTGCCATGCGCTGCCGTCCCAGCTCAGGAGGCAGTGGGCCGGGTTGTCGCCGAAGCGGCAGACCATGGACACCAGCGCGACCGGGTCCGGCCCGCTGACCTGCAGTCCGTCAGGCAGGTAGTAGCTGACGCCCAGGCCGGCGAAGAACACCGCCTGCTCCCCCCAGGTCGTCAGGTAGGTGAACTCGCCCCCGAAGGTGAGGTCGTCGTTCTGCCAGCCGTGCCACCAGTGGTAGAAGCCGTTGTCGTCCAGGACACAGACGAAGTGCGGAGTCTCGCCCTGCATGAACGCGACCACCGCGAACGGGGTGCCGGTGGCATCGTCGGGAGGAGTGAGCGGGGTGAGGGTCCAGCCGTGCGCGGAGGTGGGGTCCTGTGCCAGGTACTGCAGTTGGACGGTGCCGTCGGACTTGCCGTCGGACTTGCCGTCGGACTTGCCGTCGCCGGTCGTGTCGGTGATGACGAAGGCCTCGGCGGCCCCCGCGAAGTAGGGGTTGTTGGGGTTGCAGAACGCCGCGGCCTGCGGTTGCGACATGGTCTGCTGGGGGTTGTTCGCCGGCAGGCTGACGATGATGTTGTCGGTGTTGACCCAGTCCTGACACAGGACGCTGTGGGCGGTGGCGGTGAACGTACCGGTCGGCTGGTAGGCGGCAGTGCTCATGTCCTGTCTCTCATTTCCCTTGGCTCGCATGGCCGTTCAGGTACTGACGAGGTGCCCCGGGCCGGGGCTCAGGAGTGCGACCAGATCGGTGTGCCGCTGGAGCCGACGATGGACACGGCGCCGTCGGTGAGGTGGAGAACGGCTCCTGAGGCAGGGGTTTCCGACGTCCAGAAGACCGTGCCGTTCGCGCTGTAGACCACGAGGTTGCCGTCGCTCTGGAACACGCCGAAGGCGGGTCCCTCGGGTGCGGAGGGGGAAGACCAGCCCGGCCCGAACCAGTTCCAGAGCTGGAAGCGGTTCTCCTCGAACGTGAATCGCCGGCCCTGCTGCTCGGTGACCATCTTCGATCCGTTCGAGAAGTACGTGCCGCCCGGAACGGTCGAGGGCATCGGGGCGCTGGTCCACAGCCGGTTGGCGTCGGCGTCGGCGATCACGGCGGCGCCGCCTGCGAGGGCCAGGGTGGCTCCGCAGGCGTTGACGGAGTTGCCGTTGGTGCCGGTGACCCAGAGTTGGGCGCCGTTCGCGTCCAGGAGGGTCAGGTTGCCGGTCGAGTCGAAGCGGACGCTGCCGACCTGGGCGAGCTGTCCGACACCGGTGGACCACAGCGCGGCGCCGCCGACACGGCTGAGGTACAGGTCCCCCGCGTCGAAGGCGAGGGCGTACCCGCCGAGGGACATGACCGCCCCCACGGGAAGGTCGGTACCGGCCGGGCACGTGCCGGGGAGGGACTGGAAGACCACGGCGTCGTCGTCGAGGATCTGCAGGCCGTCGGCGACGAGTTGCATACGGGTGCCGGGGCGGCCCCAGCTGGTGGAGGCCCAGATGGCGGTGCCCGCGCTGTTGTACAGCTCCAGGGCGCCGTCGCCGGTGAACGCACCGCTCACGGCGGTGTTCGTGATGCCCGTCTCCCACCCGACGGGCCCGCCGTAGCCGGTGGTGACGACGAGGTTCCCGTCGTCCCCGAAGGCGAGGACGTTCCCGTCGCCGAACATGACGGTGCCGGGGCTGAAGACGGTGCCGGCCGGGCAAGGGCTGGGAACGGACCGGAAGACCACGGCGCCGTAGGCGTCCAGGATCTGCAGGCCGTCGGAGGTGAGTTCCAACCAGGCACCCGCGCTGCCCCCGTAGTCGGCGGATGACCAGATCACGGTGCTGGAGGTGTCGTAGACCTCGAGGTTGCCCTCGGCCGAGAACGCGGCACTCGCGCCGGTGCCCGCGGTGTCGGTGCTCCAGACCGCGGTGCCGTCCGGGAGGAACAGGGTGAGGTCGCCGCCGGCCTGGAAGGCCAGGGCGAATCCGCCCGCGGACATGACCGCACCGACCGGCAAGGGGGTACCGGCGGGGGAGGGGCTGGACAGGGACCGGAAGACCACGGTGTCATCGGCGTCGAGGATCTGCAGGCCTGTCGGGGCGAGCTGGATCCGGGTGCCCGCGGTGCCACCGAAACGGTGGGAGGACCAGATCGTGGATCTGTCGGACCCGTAGATCTCGAGACTGCCGCCCTCGGTACCGTTGCTCTGGGTGAACATGGCGTTCACCCCGGCCCCCGCGGTGCCGCTGTCCCATACCTGGTCACCGTCGTACGTGCACAGGGTGAGGTTGCCGTCCTCCTGCAGGGCCAGGACGAACCCGTTGCAGGACATGACGGAGACGTACGAGTTCTCGGCTCCCGCCAGCTCGGTGAGCGCAGGGCTGGGGCTGGGGATGGCCTGGTAGACGGGTTGCTGGCCCTGGAAGTCCAGCAGTTGAAGCCAGTTGTCGCTGTCGTCGAACGCCATCGTGTGGCCCGCGGGCTTGCCGTAGGTGTCGGAGGTCCAGACGGGGTTGCCGGCACCGTCGTACACCTCCAGGTGGCCGTCGGAGGTGAACGCGGCGTCAACCCCCCGGCCGGTGGTGCCGGTCTCCCACACCGCTGCGGAGTCCATGCCGTCGCTGACCGTGAGATTGCCACTGGGCTGCATGAACAGGTACCAGCCCGCCGACGACTGGAGGCCGGTCCCGGACGGAATCGCCGTGCCCGTGGACAGCGTCCCCTCCACCGTCCCGGTCTGGATCTGCGTCCCGCCCCACTGCCCTGTCCACGCCGACACGGTCGTGTCGAACGTGCCTTTCTGACCGTTGGGCTCGTACAGCCACAGGGTGTTGTCGGTGTCGACCGCGAAGACGCACGTGGCGTCGAACATCACCGTGTCGGGGGCGACGGTGAGCAGGTCGGTGCCCGAGCCCGCGGCGTGGAGCCGGGAGGGCAGGCCGAACATGGGCACCTGACCGTCGAAGCACTGCCCGACCTGGGGCAGCGCGTACACGCTGTTGTCACCGGTGACCAGGTACAGCGTGGTGTAGGCGCCCGACACGACGTTGCCGACCACCGCCGACTGGCAGTCGAGGTCCGGCACCGGTACCACGTACGGGGGCCAGGTCTGCGAGGCCGGCCAGTTCATCAGGTTCCCGGCGTTGTCCAGGTACAGGCAGTTGATCACGAGGTTCTCGGAATCCGCGAAGAACACCCCGCCGATGATCCCGGTGTCCCGCTTCATGCCTCCGCTGAGCGGCGGTTCTCCGACGAAGTTCGCCGAATTCGGGACGCGGCCGGGCTCCGACAGCCCGACGAACTGCCCGAGACCGGGAGTGCCGGTGCGGTTGCAGAACAAGTTCCAGGAGATGTCCTCGAAGTCGTCGGACTGGCCGAAGGGCACCAACGCGACGCCGTTGTAGGCCAGCCCGGCCCCGAACGGCTCTTCCTTCCCAGGTCCCGTGTTGTACTCGTCCAGGTAGGTGTTGACCGTCCACTGCGTACCGTTCCAGTGCATGACGACCAGCTCGCTGCTGCCGTTGGTGCCGTAGACCACCGAGTGCCCACCCCCGGTGGTCATCGTCTCCTCCCCGGGGCCGCCGGCGACCGTGACCGGTGTGTAGGCGACCCGGAGGTTGGCGGTGATCGGCGCACTCGGGTTGCCGTTCTGGCCGTCGAAGAGCACCGGCGTGTCCAGCTGCCCGCTCTCGTCCAGCCGGCACGAGGCCAGGTACCCGGACGGATCGGTCCAGAACAGGTAGATCCCGCCGGGCAGTTGCCACAGGTTCAGCACCGCGACGATGCCCCCGGAGCCCCCGCCCCCCAGCTGCCACCCGTCCGACGGCGCGCCGGGGGGATCCTCCACCGACCAGTACCGACCCGCATGGGAGCTCAGGTACTTCACCACCCCCGTTCCGTCCACGAAGAACGCCTCGCAGAACCCGGTGCCCACCGGCGCGTTCCCGTCGTACGGGAAGGGGTTGCGGAACGGCGCGACCGGCGACGCGGCGCTGCCCACCTGAACGGGTGCAATCATGCTGAAGCTCCTGCCGAAAGGCCCGGCTCACGACCCTGCGGCATGCCCTCCCCTCAGTGGGCGAGCGGGAGCGGCTGTCGGGTCCGTCACTGTCCAGGATCGCTTCGGATGCTCTCCCCGAACAGTCGGGTGTGGGCTGGGTGGCCCAGCCGATGCCCCAGACGGGCATACACCTCCGATCCGCGCCCTCCAGAACCCCGCCGACTACGGGCCGGCCCCTTCCGGTGCGGACCGGCAGTCCGGGGAAGGCGCGGTGCGCCCTCTTGGTGGCGAGGACGGCGAGCGGCGCAGGTCACGTCGTGGGCAGGGCTGGCAGGGCTGGCAGGGCTGGCAGGGCTGGCAGGGCTGGCAGGAAACCCTGCGGCGGTGGCTGTCCGCGCTCAGCTCGGAAGGTGGTCAGTCGATGCAGAACTCGTTGCCCTCGATGTCCTGCATCGCGATGCACGAGTCGTGGCCGTCGTAGAGGAGTTGGACGCGTACGGCTCCGAGCGCGACCACGCGCGTGCACTCCGCTTCGAGGGCAGCGAGGCGCTCTTCACCGACGAGCCCGGTGCCGACGCGGATGTCGAGATGAACCCGGTTCTTGACCACCTTGCCTTCGGGCACGCGCTGGAAGTACAGACGCGGCCCCACGCCGGTGGGATCGCCGCACGCGAACCACGACCCCCGTTCCTCGGGAGGCCGAGAGTCCCAGTACGCGTCCCACGTGGCAAAACCCGCCGGAGGCGGCGGTACGACGTAGCCCAGTAGTTCGCACCAGAAGCGAGCGAGGCGCTCGGGTTCCGCGCAGTCGAAGGTGACTTGGAACTTCTTGATGACCGACATCGGCGCACCATAACAAGGGGCGCTCGGTCGGCGAGCGGAATTTTCGGCGGCCGGTACGTCGGGACGACGAGGGCGTAGCGGATGTGGGGGTCCTGGTCGGTCATGCGGCGGAGCAGCCGACCGTAGGCGATGCCGGCGTCGATGCCCTTCTCGCCGGTGCGGCCGTTGGCCTCGCAGACGAGGCGCTCGGGACCGCGTACGGCCTCCAGGTCGGTCCAGCGGTCCGTGGCGTCGACGGGGGTCCAGCCTTCGGCGAGGAGCCAGGTGCGGAAGGTGTCGGTGACGCGGTCCTCGTCGCCGGCGCGTGCCAGGAGTGTGCGCAGGGCCGCGAGGTCGGTCTCCGCGTTGCGGCGCAGGCGTCCGCGGGTGTCCGCGTCGAGGTCGGCGGGGCGGACGACGACGAGCCGTAGCCCGTGTGCGGGGATCTCGTAGTCGCGCCGGGCGTCGTACAGGGCGCGCTGCTCGCCACGGTGGACGCCGCTGACCGTCATGCGGTCCGGTTTGTCGAAGTGGGGCGTCGGCTGGTCGTGCTGGAGTTCGCGGTACTCGACGACGATTCGGTGGCCGGGCCAGTACGCGTCGACCGGCAGCCTGGCCTGACGGCCGCTCGTCCCGGGATCGCCGAGCAGCCAGTCGAACTTGTGCTGTGTCAAGGCGACTTCGCCGATGGCCTGGTTGCACAGGCCGACGACGTACGCCTCGTCGCTGTCGTCTCTCGCTCCCATGGCCGGGCATCCTGCCACGCCACACCGACAGGAACAGGCTGCGTGCCTCGACGCCCCCGGACGCGGGGTCGAACCACGGCACGGATTCCCCTCGACGAGGCGGGCGAGAAGCGCGTCCGGCCTGCCGATCGACCCGCGCGCAGGGGTGAGCCGCGTCTCACCGGCGCGGTCGCGCTTGCTATGCACCTCGTTGCATAGCAAGATCCGGCACATGGCGCTCGACCACGCGATCCTCGTGTCCCTCCTCGAGAAGCCCGGGTCCGGCTATGAGCTGGCTCGGCGCTTCGAGCGGTCCATCGGATACTTCTGGACGGCGACTCATCAGCAGATCTACCGCGTGCTCAAGCGCATGGAGCAGGACGGGTGGATCGATGTGCGGGAGGTGCCGCAGCAGGGGCGCCCGGACAAGAAGGAGTACTCCGTGGCCGGGCGGGGGCGGGAGGCGCTCTCCGAGTGGCTGCAGGAGCCGATCGAGCCCGAGAGTGTGCGGCACGACCTCGCCGTGAAGATCCGCGGGGCCGCGTTCGACGATCCGGCGGCCTTGATCGGCGAGGTGGAGCGGCACCGGTCGGCGCACGCGGGGCGTCTCGCGCACTACCGCGCCGGCGAGGTGCGGGACTTCGGAGAGACGTCGGAGGACGGTCCGCTGGACGCCGAGCGGGAGCTCCAGCACGTCGTGCTGCGGGGCGGTATCGCGTACGAGCAGATGATGATCGCGTGGCTCGACGACGTCCTCGCCACGCTCGACCGATTCCGCGCAGAGCGGTGAGCCGGGCCGCCTCCGCCGGCGTACGACCACGGCCACGACCGCTGTCGCACCCGCACCCGCACCCGCACCCGCACGGTACGGGCACATGCCCGCCCGCCCCGTAGGCAACCCCTCGCGACGAGCTCCGGCATGCCCCGTACACCCCGCACGACGAGACCACTCGCACCACCAGCGTCACGGCCGTACAGCCGGCATGTCCGTACGGCCGTGTGCAAGCACCACCACCCTCATCCCCAGCCGGAAAGGCGGACGTCATGGCCGACTCGCTGCTGTTCAACCCGCACACCTACGACCCCGCGCACTTCGACCCGGAGACGCGCCGCCTGCTGCGCGCGACCGTGGACTGGTTCGAGGCGCGGGGGAAGCGCCGGATCATCGAGGACTACCGGACGCGGGCGTGGCTGGGTGACTTCCTGGCCTTCGCGGCCGAGGAAGGGTTGTTCGCGACGTTCCTCACGCCGTCCGCCGATGCGGGCGAGGGCGACAAGCGGTGGGACACCGCTCGTATCGCCGCGCTGAACGAGATCCTCGGTTTCTACGGGCTCGACTACTGGTACGCCTGGCAGGTGACCATTCTGGGACTCGGTCCGGTGTGGCAGAGCGGGAACGCCGCCGCGCGTGCCCGTGCCGCCGAACTCCTGGCGCAGGGCGAGGTGTTCGCGTTCGGACTGTCCGAGAAGTCGCACGGCGCAGACATCTACTCCACGGACATGCTGCTGGAGCCCGACGGTGAGGGCGGCTTCCGGGCGACGGGTTCCAAGTACTACATCGGGAACGGCAACGCGGCCGGGCTCGTGTCGGTCTTCGGGCGCCGGACGGACGTCGAGGGCCCGGAGGGCTACGTCTTCTTCGCGGCCGACAGCCGTCACCCGGCGTACCACCTGGTGAAGAACGTCGTCGACTCGTCGAAGTACGTGAGCGAGTTCCGGCTGGAGCAGTACCCGGTGGCCGCCGAGGACGTGCTGCACACCGGGCGCGCCGCGTTCGACGCCGCGCTGAACACGGTCAACGTCGGCAAGTTCAACCTGTGCACCGCGTCGATCGGCATCTGCGAGCACGCGATGTACGAGGCCGTCACGCACGCGCAGAACCGCATCCTGTACGGACGGCCGGTCACCGCGTTCCCGCACGTACGGCGGGAGTTGACCGACGCTTACGTGCGCCTGGTCGGCATGAAGCTCTTCAGCGACCGTGCCGTGGACTACTTCCGGACCGCGGGGCCCGACGACCGGCGCTACCTCCTCTTCAACCCGATGACGAAGATGAAGGTGACCACGGAGGGCGAGAAGGTCATCGACCTCATGTGGGACGTCATCGCGGCCAAGGGCTTCGAGAAGGACAACTACTTCGCCCAGGCGGCGGTGGAGATCCGGGGCCTGCCGAAGCTGGAGGGGACGGTCCACGTCAACCTGGCGCTGATCCTGAAGTTCATGCGCAACCACCTCCTCGACCCGGTGGCGTACGAGGCCGTTCCGACGCGGCTGGACGCGGCCGACGACACGTTCCTCTTCCGCCAGGGGCCGGCGCGAGGCCTGGGTTCGGTCCGCTTCCACGACTGGCGAGCCGCCTACGACGCGTACGCGCACCTGTCCAACGTCGCCCGCTTCCGCGAACAGGCGGACGCGCTCTGTGAGTTCGTCCTCAAGGCGGCGCCCGACGAGCAGCAGAGCCGCGACCTCGACCTGCTTCTCGCCGTCGGTCAGCTCTTCGCGCTCGTCGTCCACGGACAGCTGGTCCTGGAGCAGGCCGCGCTCACCGGCCTGGACGAGGACGTGCTCGACGAGCTGTTCGCCGTCCTCGTCCGCGACTTCTCCGCGCATGCGGTCGAACTGCACGGAAAGGACTCCGCGACCGAGCAGCAGCAGGTCTGGGCCCTGGGCGCCGTACGCCGCCCCGTCGTCGACGAGGCGCGGTCGGAGCGTGTGTGGCAGCGCGTCGAGGCGCTGTCGGGTGCGTACGAGATGGCGCCGTGAGCGTCGGAGTAAGGCTGGGTGTCGACGTCAGTCCCGCAGGCGGCGGGGCCGCGGAGGCTTCGCCGGCCTCGGAGGCGTCGCCGGCTGATTGAGGGTTTCGCCTCCGGCCGGACCCGTACCCCGTACCCCCCGGGGACGGTCCGGCCGGAGGGGCAAGCCCGTCCCCGGGGACGCACGAGAGACCCCTACTACAAGCTGAGCGCGTCCTCGGCGTTGTCCATCCACGCGGTCACGGAGTTGTCCGCGGAAACGTTCAGGCCGGGCGTCGAGGCCTTGAGCGGCACCTGCGTCAGGTCGGACTCCGTGTTCATCGTCATGGCGATCGACGAGACGGTCTTGCTCTTGGGGCCCTTCAGGCCGCCCATGAGTCCCGCGTAGGCGGACTGGCCCGGGGCCAGGCGGATAGCGTCCTCGATGCCGGGGGCGGTGCCTCGCTCGGTGGCCTGTCCGTCGAGGCCGCCGAAGGTCACGACGGGGTGGCCGAGCACGCGGCAGGGCTTGCCGGTCTTGTTGGTGATCTTCAGCAGGTAGCTGCTGGTCGTGGGCTCGGCGAGGTTCGCGGTGAAGGTCACGTCGAAGGTGCTGCAGGGGAAGACGTCGTAGTCCGGATCCGTCGTCGGCTTGCCCGGCTTGGCGGGCGGCGGCGTCGTCGGCTTGGTCGGCTTCGACGTCTTGGCGGGCGCGGAAGGGGCCGGGGGCGTCGTCGGCTTGGCCGTCGCGGACGGGGAGGTCGAGCCGGTGGGGGCCGCGGTGGGCACGTCGGTGCCGCCCGCGGCACCGTCTTCGGAGGGCCCGCAGGCGGTCAGGGCCAGCGCGGACGCGGCGACGAGGACGACGGCGGCTCTGCGAACGGTGCTCATGGCGGTGCTCCCCCCCGATGTCAGCGCACTGACCGCGCTGTGGTGAAGACCAGATTTGCGCGCTTGTTTCACAGTTCGGTGACGGCGTCTTACCGAATTCACCACGGTTCGCCCCAGGTTTCCCAAAGCGCCCCCGGCACGGGCGCCGGCCCGAGGATCGGCACGACGCCCACCCCTAGGAACGCTCGGTGAGCAGCTCCGCCAGGCGGTCGACGAACTGGGTGAGCCAGTCCAGCCTCGGGCCGCTTCGGGCGGCGCGAAAGCCGTGGTGGCGGCCCCAGTAGGCGGCCTTCACGGCGTGGAACTGGGACCACCGCCGGACGCGTTCACGGTCGAGTTCCGCGGCTTCGGCGAAGACGTCCAGGACGCGGTGGACGGCCTTGCGCAGGTCGTCCGCGGCGAGGAGGGACAGGGCGCGTGACTTCAGGAGGGTGCCGCCGTCGTACGCGGGGTCGCCCGCGTATCCCTTGGGGTCGACGGCCAGCCACGGCTCGCGGTCGGCGCGCAGGATGTTGCGGGCGTGGAGGTCGCCGTGGAGGAGGGTGTCGGGCTGGCTGCGGCCGAGTTCCCGGACGGTCGCCAGGGCGGCGCGCAGTACCCGGTCCGGTAGTGCGTGGGGCAGCTCTTCGGCATCCGTGCGCAGCCGTTCCTCCCAGGTGTCGGCCTGTCGGCTCAGACGGGGCAGGCCGGGTGGTGCGGGGATGGCAAGGCGGTGGTTGAGGCGTCCGGCGACCGCGGCCACCTCGTCGCCCTCCTCGACGTCCGCCAGGGTCGTCGGTCGGACCCGCTCCAGGAGCATGGCGAACCGTGCGTCGTCGCGCTCGTGCAGGTGGACGGCGCCGCGGCCGCCCCACGCCGCGAACGCGTCCGGTTCGTGGACGTTGCCGGGGTGCGGAAACGACACCTTGAGGACGGCGCTCTCCTCGGCCCGCCCCCGCACCCGTCCCCGTACCGGGACGATGACACCGACGCCGCCGTGCATGACCTCGCCGTCCGGCGTGCAGTCCCACTGCTCGAACAGCGTCTCCACGATCCCGGGCAGCTCGGAGAGCCATGCCGCTCCCGCCGCCCCTTCGCGGTCGACGGTGCTCCGGGCGAACTCCTCTGGCATCGTGATCATCCCGGCACCCTATGCGGCTGCCCGTCGCCTCCGCCGGGTCCGAGCCGGCGGAGGCTCGGGTGCGGCGGGACCGATCGAGGGGGAGTGCATGGCGCAGCAAGGGATCGTCACGATCGAGCGGATGGAGGGTGCGGCGGCGGTGCGGGCCCTCGACGCGTTCAGGCTGATCTACGCCGAGGCGTTCGCCGAGCCCCCGTACGACGAGACGGCGGAGGACGTCGACGCCGCTTTCCGTCGGTTCCCCGTACAGGCTCGCCGCGATGGCTTCCGGGCGGTGCTGGCACGTGGAGGGGATGGCGAGCCGGTCGGCATGGCGTACGGAAATCCGCTCGCGCCGGACGCGGTGTGGTGGGACGAACTGACCGAGCCCGTGTCGGACGACATGCGGCGGGAGGACGGGCGGCGCACGTTCGGGCTGATGGAACTCGCCGTACGGGGAGCGTGGCGCGGGCAGGGTGTCGCGCGGCGGCTGCACGGGGCGCTGCTCGATGTCGTCCGCGCCGAGCGGGTGCTGTTGAACGTCAACCCGGCGAGCGGGGCGGCAGCGGCCGCCTACCGGGCGTGGGGGTACCGGAAGGTGGGTGAGGCGCGGCCGTGGGGGGCCGAGGCGGACCTGCACGACGTGATGGTGCTCGATCTGCGCTGAGGCCGGTGGGCGGACGGACGGGTCGACCGGCCGGGGCTTGGTTGCTTGGCCGGCCGGTTGGCCGGTTGGCTGGCTGGCTGGCTAGTGCCGCATCAGGCAACCTCGCCCTATTGTCGGCCGGCAGCGCCACGTCGTGACCACTGCTCTGTCGATGTGCATGGCGTCGGAGGACGAGGAGGCTGCGTTCTACGCCCTGTGGCGGGCCGAGTTCTCCCTGCATCCGACCGGAACGCGCCCTGGGCCGGTCATCCGCCGTCCACGGAGGCGACGGCTCGCCGGAAGTCGTGCAGGCAGCGCTCCCACACCGGTGATCCCTCCCTCAGCGCGAGGAGAAGGGGCCACAGGTCGGCGGAGAAGGCGCGACTGGCCTCGGCGGGAAGCAGGGAGGGCAGGTTGTCGATGGCGATGACGTCGAGCGGCCGGGGGTGTCGGCGCAACCGCTCCACCGGATGCTCCCAGTCGGTGGCCCGGTCGTAGACCGGGAGCGCGTTGAGGCCCGAGCCGACATCGCAGGTGACGTCACTGATCACCGACAGGCGCCGCCGCGGGTCGTCCAGATCGGCCCTCGTCACGAACGGGGCCACGGGGTGGTCGGTGCCGATGGCGTTCACGAGGATGTCGTGCGCGAGCAGCGCGTCGCGGTCCAGGGCCTGGGTCTCCGTGCTGTTCCACCGGCTCGCCTCGACACCGGCGGTCCTCAGCGCATCGCAGGCCCCCCGCCCGCCACGCCCGTGCGCACCGATCACCACGGCCGTGAGGCTCTCGCCGGCAGGGGACGGACGTAGCGTCGCGTCCAGCGCGCTCTGGGAGACAGAGGCCAGCGGTGGGGTGAGCAGGCCCCTCCGGTGGAGAACCGCGAGAGCCGCACCCGCGTAGCCCGCCCAATGCCCGAACGCGGCAAGACGGTGGCCGTCCACGTCCACCAGGGACTCCAGGTCGAGCAGCACGCCCCCTCCGGCCTCGAACCGCCGCAGCAGGGGCCGGGCGCCCGCCTGTCCCTTGTATGCGTGCCCGAAGAAGATGTGCCGGTGTCTCAGCAGGGCTGGCTCGTCGGGAAGTTCCTTGAGGCCGAGGACGTACTCCTCTGCGGGGCACAGGCTCAACCAGCTGCCCTGCGGCACGATCTCGCAGCCGGCGGCGGCGTACTCGTGGATCGGGAAGACACGTTGAGTGGACTCCTCGACGGTGAGGCGGGCCCCGCGTTCGATCAGCTTGCGGGCGTCTTCTGGAGCAAGCGCGGCACGCTGCTCGTTCGGCCGGGTCTCGTGTCGCATCCACAGGCTCAGAGTGTCGGGCATCGGACGAGTGTCCGACGCACCCGCCGGGCTGTGTGCCGCGCCTCACCGCCATGGCATGCACGTGGCCCGTTCGCGTGACTACCGTTCGGCGCAGCCCGAGGGGGCAAGGAGGGACCGGTGACCTCCCGGTCACCCATGCCCTGCGCGGACAGCAGCACCTCTGGGCCCGCCGCCAGGTCACCACCGGCCCTGTGGCGGCGGGCCGCGGCAGGAGAGCACGCCGGCCGTGCGCCGATGAAGGGCTGCCGAAATTCGATGGGCGGCGTCCTGGGCCTGGGGGACAATGCCCGCGATGATCTCCCCTGCAGAAGCGTTTCTCGCCGCCGTCGAACCCCTGTCACACGCCGCCCGGCTCCGGTACACCGCCGTCACGGCACGTCGGTTGGGGGCCACCGGTGGACTACGGCCCCTGCTCTCGGCCCTTGACGGACTCGGGCCGTACGAGCGCCGCCTCGCGGCGCTGGCGGCCCTGACCGCCGAGGAGTCCGACCATCTGGCGGCACGGCTCGGCGACCCCGACCCGGTGGTGCGGCGGTACGCGCTCCGCGGCGCCCGGCGGCTCGCGATCCCCGACACGACCGTCGAGGCCGCGTACGACGACGCGCCCGCGGTGGTACGCGCCGACCTCGCGCGCCTGCTGCGCGACGGGCGACGGAGCGGGCTCGCCGAGCGGCTCGTGGTCCGCGTGCGGGCCGAGTACGGCGACCGGGACGCGGCCCGCCTGTTGCCGGGCTGCTCACCGGAGTTCACCGCGCGACTGCTGCCGGACCTCGGCGGAGCACTCGCCTTCGAGGACTGGAGCACGCTGGCCGTCCGCCATCCCGTCGCCGTCCTCGACCACGTGGAACGGGAACTCGCCGACCTCCCCCCGCGGTTGCGCGACACCTGGTGGCGGCGGCACGCCACCGGAATCGCCGCGGCCCTGCCCGCCTCGCCTGCGCGCGTGGTCGACCTGCTGGAGCGGTACGGCCCCGACAGCCTGCCCGGTCCGGTGCACGACCGGCTCGGCCTGCTCGTCTCGGCGGACGCCGAGCGGGTCGCCCGATGGATCAGCGACCCCCGCCGGGCGGTCGTGCGATGGGAGCGGACCCCCGGCCGGTCGGTGATGCGCCTGCTGGTGGAGGCCGATCCGCCGTCCCTGCCCGGAGTCGGGGCCCGCTGGTTCTACCGCGAGGCCTTCGGCGTCCTGCTGCGATCGGTGCCATCGGAACGCCGTGCGGATTTCATGGACGCCGTCATCTCCGCGAGCGGCCCGCGCAACACCCTGCAGGCGCACGAACGGATCCTCGCCCCGCTGCCCGCCGCCGAGCGCCACGCCCGAGCCCGAACCGCGATCGGGGAGGTCCGCGCCGAACACCACTCGGGCTGGGACCTCTGGGGCCTCCTCTCCCTGCTGCCACCCGCAGAGGCACGCCCCGAACTGCTGGCGGCCCTCGGCAGCGCCGACCCCGACGAGCGCGGCACGCTCTGGAACCGGCTGGTCTTCAACGCCGGCCTCACCCGTGATCCCCAGCAGGTCGCAGAGGTCCTCTCGCTGGCCGCCGGACGCCTGACGAACGACCGTGATTCCGTACGCGGGGAAGCCCTGTCCGCCGTCGCCGCGCTACCGGCGGCTCTGCTCGTGGCGAGCGCGGGGGCGGATGCGACCTCGGATGCGACCTCGGATGCGGATGCGGATGCGGCCGTTCGGGGTGGCGGCGGTGCCTCGGGGGGCGGTGCGTCCGCCAGGAGCCATGCCGAAGGCGTATCCGAAGCTGTATCCGAAGCCGTGCCCGTGCCCCTGCCCTCGTCCCTGTCCCTGTCCCTGGAGAAGCTGTGCCTCGACGCCCTGCGGGCCCGGGACTGCTCTTCCAGGACCCGGGCCACGATCCGAAGCCTGGCGGTGACTCTGCTCTCCGGTTCCCGGGAGGGAGCCCACGCCGACGGCGTCGATGGTGCGGCGGCGCGCCGTACCGCGGTACGCGTCCTGGAGGCGCTGACCGCGCACACCGGAGCGGTGGATCTCGGGCGTCTGGGCGGTGTGCTGCGCGGACACGAGATGCGAGCCGTCGTGGAGGCACTCGGCCCATGGCTGGACCGTGCCGCGGCTCGCGGCGACTTCGTGCCCCTGCTCGGGCTGGTCACGTCGTGCGGACACCACGCGTACCGGATCCCCGAACTCCAGGACCGTCTCGAACTGGCCTTGCGCAACTGTCCGGACGGCGTTTTCGGAGAGGTCGCCACGGCTTGGCTCGCCGACCGCGCGACTCGTGGGGACCGCGTGGCCGCGCTGGTGGCGTGGGAGCCGTCCGCCGTCTTCGTGGCTCCCGTTCTCGCCGTACTGGCGGCGGAGCGGACCGATCTGCTGGATCGCGCCACGACCGAACTGCCGCCCACGGAAGGTCGGTTCCCGGTGGCCGGCACGGCCCGGCCGCTGCCTCCCTTCCGGTACGCGAACCGGTGGGTGCCTCGACAGCAGGAGGCGGCGGTGCGGTTGGCCGCGTCCGTCGTCGCCGATCCCGGACGGGGGGTCGACGAGCGTGCCGCGCTGCTTCGCGCGGTGGCGCCGGTGCCGGTGCACGGGCGGGCGCTGCTCCGGCGGTACACGGCCTCCGTGCCGGCCACCGACGGGACCGAGGGCACGGCGGGGTCCGCCACCACTCCGTCTTCGGAGTACGCCGCCGCACCCTCGGCGGGGTCCCCCGCCGACCCGGGCGAGTCCGCCCTGAGGGCGGCCGCTCTGGACGCGGCCGCCCACACGGACGACCCGGCGTCGGCGCTCGGCACCCTGCTCGACCACGCGGGCGACGACCGGGCGGCCGCTGCCTGGTCCGCCGCCGCACGTGCTGCCGCGCATGCCCGGCCCGCACAGGTGGCGAGCCTGCTCCGTGACGTCCTGACTCGCGAGGGCGGGGTGAAGGTGACGGTCAGGAAGGCGGCTGCCCGGCTCGCCGTGCACCACCTTCCCCAGGGAGCCGCTACGACGCTCCTCGCCACCGTGGCCCGCACGCCCGGCCTGCACCCGGACGTGCACGCCACCGTCGTGGGGCTGGCGGCGACGCTGCTGCCGGCCGAGGAGATGTGGGCGCTGTTGGAGTCGGTGGTGGCCGACGGACCGGATGAGGCCCGGTGCGCGATCCTGGGCACGGGTCCGGCGGATCTGGCGCCGACCGATCGGCCGCGATACGGGGAGCTCGTCGCCCGGTTGCCGTTCGTCGCCGAGGAGCAGACTGCGGAGCAGGCCCTGTTCGGCCTGTGCGACTGGGCGCAGTACGCGCCGGCGGCGGGCGCGGCGCTGGCAGACGTCTACACCGACTTCGCCTCGCCGATGAACGTGTGGCGGGCGAGCTACGGGCTGATCACGCTGGCCCAGTCCGGGCTTCCCCATCCGACGGGTGGCGTGGAGCCCGGCAGCGTCCTGGGCGATGTCGTGGACCGGCTGCTGGAACTCGTCGCGGCCGGCGAACCCGAGGGCGGTGGGCGCGGTGGGGATCTCCCGGCGCGTCGTCGCCTGCACTATCTCGTGGGCTCGTCCCTCCGGGACCCTCGGCTGTGCGCCGTCCTGGCCCGCCGTTTGGCGTCCGAACCGGCGGTCGTCGCGACCCGTACCGCCCTCCTCGTCCGGGCCGTCGACCTGGCGTCCACCGAGACTGAACTGCGCAGCTCCATGGGCGAGTTGACCACCACCGTCGAAGGCCGTCCCGTTCTCGCGGTCCGGGTGGCCGAAGACCTGGAGGAGGTGCACCAGTACGGCGCCTCTCTCGCCGACCCCTCCCCCGCCCTCGCCCTGGTCCGCGCGCTGGCCGGCGACGGCGGTGTCGTGGAAGGCCTGCTCGCCGTCGCTCTCGCCTCGGCCGTCGGGTCCCGCCAGGGCTGGCCGGACGCCTGCCGCGCGGCCGTGGTCGCCTTGCGCCGCCACGCGGATCAGGAGGTCCGGGAGGCGGCGTACACCATGGAGCTGAGGTGAGGTGGGCGGAGGTGGGCGGCAGTGCGGTGACCTGAGGCCGAGGCGTGCCCGCGCCCCGTGGTCACGCTGTACGCGCTCCCACACGCCCCTCACTCTCCGGGAGGACCTGCTCGAAAGGCTCTCTTCCAGCGCATACCGTCCTTCTTCGTGATCACCCACGCATACGAGAAGGACGGTGCAGTGCCCGCATTCAGGAAAGCCCTCGCCTCGATCGCCTCCGTCACCGCCCTCGCCGTCGGCCTCGGCCTCGGCGCGGCCGCGCCGGCGCACGCCGCGAGTTGTCCTTCGTCCGCCAAGCCGACCATCAGGGGCGCCAAGGCCGAATGGGTGCTGAGCTGTTCCCGGGGCAGGCTCAAGGTGTACGGGTGGGTCGAGGACACCCTCCCGGACGGGCACAGCGCGCTCGTCGACGTGTGGCCCGGAGGCGGGCACCACTGGAAGCTCGTCGAGGCGGACGGGGTGGGCGAGAGGACCAACTTCGACTTCGAGTTCCCCGGGAAGACGTCGGCGTCGGTGAAGCTGCGGCTCAGCCGCTGACCGGAGCGTCCTGCGCGGGTGCGGCGGCGCGGCGCAGCGTGCGGATCGCCGGGGTCGCGAGGAGGGCCGCGCAGCCGGCCAGGCAGGTGCCCGCCGAGAGCAGCAGGAACCGCTGCGGGGAGAGGAGGGTACTGGCCGGTCCGGCGAGTATCTGGCCGAGGGCGATGCCGGACACGGAGCCGGCCAGTTCGTAGGCGGTGACCCGGTTGAGTACGGCGGGTGGGGTGTGGGTCTGCACGCTGGTGGCCCACATGACCGACCAGAACGCCAGGCCGCCGCCGCCGAGGGCGTGGCCCGCCAGGAGCCCCGGCAGTCCGGCACCGAGCGCCACGGACAGGGGCAGCGCGGTGTAGAGCGCCATGGCCACGGCGCCGGCGGCCAGGGGTCGGGCGGGGTGGACGCGCAGGGCGAGCAGTCCGCCGAGTACGGTGCCGACGCCGAGGAACGAGACCGCGAGGCCGTAGGCGTCGGGGCCGAGCCTGGTCCCGACGAGCGCCGAGCTGAGGGGGACGAGCGGGCCGAAGAGCAGCACCCCGTAGGCCACCCAGATGAGGATGACCGCCCACATCCAGGTGCGGGCGCGGAACTCGTGCCAGCCCTGGCGCAGGTCGCGGCGGAGTGAACCGCGGTTCGGCGCGGTGGGGTCGGCGTCGGCGTCGGCTCCAATGACGGTGACGGTGTCCGAGGGCGCGCGGGCCGGGGCGAGGCGGATGAGTGCGAGGCAGAGCGCGCTGAGCAGGAAGGTGCCGGCGTCGATCGCGTACACGGTCCCGGCGTTGGTCAGGGTGATGAGGAGTCCTGCCGCGGCGGGACCGACCAGATGGGCGAGGGCGTCGGCCACCTTGAGCGTGGCGTTGGCCCGCTGGGGGTCGGCGGCCACCAGCGGGACCATGCCGTTGACGCCCGGCAGGAACATCGCGACGGCCGCGCCGGCCACGGCGGCCATCGTCACGAGCAGCCAGAACGGCGGCGGCCCGGCGAAGAACGCCACTGCGAGTACACCCTGGGTGAGCACCCTGACGAGGTCCGCGGCGACCATCATGCGACGTGCGCCGAAGCGGTCGGCGAACACTCCGCCGAACAGGACCAGGAGGACGAACGTCCCGGTCCAGACGCCGAGGACGAGGCCGACGCCGGAGATTCCGTAGAGCGCACCGACCGCGAGGGCGGCGGCCACGGGCATCATCGCGTCGCCGACGAGCGAGACGGTCCGGGCGGTGAAGTAGAGCGTGAAGCGGCGGTCCCACAAGGGAGGTCCGACGGGCGGTCGGCTGCCGGGTGGGGCGGCGGGCGGCGCTGCGGGCAGGTCGCCGGAAGGGTCGCCGGGCGGATCGTCCTGCGGCGAGGACGGCTGGGTCTGATCGTGCGTGGTGGTCACGACTCGCCATCCTGGTCTACACCAATCGGCCGTCCCCAGTGTCCCGACCGACATGATGGGGTACTTTCGCGCCATGACGCCTCGTCCGCTGCCGAAGTCCCCGGCGCCGCACCGGGTGGTGGCCCTGCTGCAGTCCCCGCAGGCGACCTTCCCGCTGGCCTGCGCGGCGGAGGTGTTCGGTGATCACGGTCCGGCGATCCCGGCGCGGTACGCGTTCGAGGTGTGCGCCGAGCATCCGGGGCCGGTACGCACCCAGGCCGGCTACGACATGCTGGTCACGACGGGCCTGGAGGCGCTGGAGCGTGCGGACACGGTGCTGGTCCCGGGGCGGCAGCGGCCGGCCGGCAGCGCCGTGCCGCCGGCGGTGGTAGCGGCGGTCCGCAAGGCGCACCGGCGGGGCGCGCGGATCGTCGGCATCTCCTCGGGCGCGTTCGTGCTCGCCGCCGCCGGACTCCTCGACGAGCGGCGGGCGGCCACCCACTGGGCGCAGGCTGCCGAGCTGGCCGCCCTGTTCCCCCGCGTCCGGGTCGACGCGGGGGTGCTGTACGTGGACCACGGCGACGTCGCCACGAGTGCCGGATCGGCGGCCGGCGTGGACCTGTGCCTGCACCTGGTGCGGACCGACCACGGCGCCGCGTACGCGATGCGCATCGCCCGCCAGATGGTGATGCCGCCGCACCGCGAGGGCTGCCAGCTGCAGTACGCCGAACTGCCCACCTCCGGGCCGGTCGCCGACTCCCTGGCCCCGCTCCTGGAGTGGCTGGGCGGCCGGCTCGACCAGCCGGTCAGCGTCGCCGACATGGCGCTCCGGTCCCAGGTCTCGACCCGCACCCTCACCCGGCGCTTCACCGAGCAGCTGGGCATCAGCCCCGGTCGGTGGCTGCTCGACCGGCGGCTCGCCGCCACCCGGGCCCTCCTGGAGGAGACCGACCTTCCCGTGGAGACCATCGCCCGCCGGGTCGGCCTCTCCTCGGCCGTCAACCTCCGCCGGCGCTTCCACGAGGCGCTGCGCACCACGCCCGCCGCATACCGGCGCACGTTCCGCGCGGACGAGGCCGGATAGCCGACCCGGGGCCCCGTCGGGGGCGTCGGAGGCGTCGCCGGGAGCCTCGACGGGGTCCTCTTGGCCGGGGTCCTGGCCGGGCCTTGCCAGGGGCCTCCTCGGACGGTGCGCCGGGCGTCCGGGCGCCGGGGTCGATTGTCAGTGGTGGATGAGACGGTAGGAGTATCAAGTCGGGAACGGGATGAGGGGGATTCGCCATGTCCGGAAACCAGAACTACATCAACCACGTTGCTCTCGTTTTGGATGCCAGTTCGTCCATGTCGCACCTGAGCCGCAAGGTCGTCGACGTGGCCGACCAGCAGATCGAGTACCTCGCCCGGCGTTCGCGGGAATTGGACCAGGAAACCCGTGTCACGGTGTACGTGTTCGCGGACACGGTGGAATGCGTCATCTACGACAAGGACGTGCTGCGCATGCCGTCCCTGAAGCAGCTGTACCGGGTCGGCGGCATGACGTCGCTGCTGGCGGCGGCGCTGAAGTCGCAGCGTGAGCTGGCGGCGACGGCGCAGCTGTACGGCGACCACAGCTTCCTGACCTTCGTGCTGACCGACGGTCAGGAGAACGCGAGCCACCGCTGCCCGGATTCTCCCGCCCGGAATGCGAGCACATTGGTCAAGGCCGTCTCCACGATGATCGAAAACCAGCAGGACAATTGGACGCTGGCCGTCCTGGTACCGGATCAGATGGGAAAGCGGGAGGCCATGCAGTGCGGTTTCCCGAAGGAGAACGTGGCCATCTGGGACGCCACGAGCACGCAGGGCCTGGAAGAGGCCGGACAGGTCATTCGGGAGGCGACCGAGAAATTCATGGTCGGCCGCACGAAGGGCATTCGCGGGTCGCGGGCGGTGTTCTCCACGGGCGCGGAGGCGGTCAACAAGGACACCATCAAGGCCGCCGGTCTCACCCCGGCCGAGCCGTCCGCGTACCAGCTGATCCCCGTCGCCCGTGACGCGGCGATCCGGGAGTGGGTCGTCGAGAGCGGGCACACCTACCGCACGGGGTGCGCCTTCTACCAGCTGAGCAAGTCGGAGAAGGTCCAGGCCCGGAAGCAGATCGCCGTCCTGGAGAAGAAGACGGCCCGCGTCTACACCGGACCCGAGGCCCGGGCGCTGCTCGGCCTCCCGGACGTGGAGGTGCGCGTCAAGCCGGACCACAACGACGACTTCACCATCTTCGTGCAGAGCACCAGCGTGAACCGCAAGCTCGTCCCGAACACGCAGCTCCTGATCATGACCTGATGCACCGAAATCCCCGGCGGGCCCCGGCGCTTCGGCGTCCGGGGCCCGCCGTCGTCCCCTCGACGGAATCAGTTCGGCGGCATGTCCTTCAGGAAGACGATGCCGTCGCTGTCCGCCAGGTGGGCCGGATCGAGTGGGGCGTAGCCGAACCAGGGGGAGACGCGGGGTGCGGGCGGGGTGTCGCCGAGGGCGGCGGCGAGGCGGGGGCCGGCGGCGAGGAGGCGGTCGCGCGGGAGCGCGTAGAGGATTCCTTCGAGGGTGTTCGGCGGGGGCGTGTCCACGCCTTGGTGGCGGATCGTGCCGAGGGCGGTGGCCACGAAGGCGTATTCGGCGCCGAGTCGGGTGCCGACCAGCGCGCCGGCGCTCCACCAACGCAGCAGGGTCCCGCCCATCCGCATCGAGCTCTCGTGCCGCTGGAGATGGGAGTTGTGGGCGTGGACGAGGACCGGGCCCGTGGCGGCGACGGCGAGGAGGTTCTCGGCCATCATCTGGCCGCGCAGGCCCACCAGGCGGGCCAGGCGCGCGGGCGAGTCGTCGGCCGTCCAGTGGTGGTAGCGCAGCAGGCCGACGGCGGTGCGCGCGTGGAGGCTCGCCCGGTCGAAGTCGTCGCGTGAGGTCGCCGCGACCATGTGCGGTTCGTGAGCGGCGAGCAGTGCCACGAGGTCGTCGGCGAGCAGGCGCAGCCGACGGGCGTCGGCGGACTGCCCGACGGAGCGGGACGGGTCCCTCATCGCGGCGGGCTCGGTCCACCGGTCGTCCGGGCCGAGGAGGTCGGCGAGCGTGTCCGCGGCACAGGGAAGCAGGTCCGCGTCCACCCGGGCGGCGAGGTAGCCGTGGAGGGCGAGCAGGGCTTGCCGGGGGCTCTCGGCGCCGGTGATCTCCAGCGGTCCGTCGATGCCGGCGAAGCCGACGCGCTCGGGCGCGGGCCGGTCGGCGTTGTGGGCGCGCATCCACCGGACGAGCTCGCGGTTGGCGGCCGAGGCGCCCCATCCGTGGCTGAACCCGTGCTCCATGACCTCGTCGAGGGTCCCCTTGCCCGCGGTGACGTAGTCGTCCACGGCCAGACCTCTGAGGCAATCGCTCTCGATCGCGATCGTCCGGTAGCCCTCCTGCTCGACAAGCTCCCGGAACAGTTCGTTCCGAACCTCGAGCAGCATCTCCTCGCCGTGCGTGGGCTCCCCCAGGGCGAGCACTCCGGGGCGGGCCGGGAACAGTCCCATGACAGCGGCCGCCCCGACCGCGTGGATGGTGTCCTTGATGTCAGTCGTCGCCATGCCTTCAACGGTATCGTTGAAGCTTCGGTGGAAACTTGGCCGCGATATCGTGGCTTTCATGGGGCGAAACCTTCAAAGCGGTGAGCGGCTCAGGCCGGTCGATCTGGCGCGCGAGCACGGTCTGTCCACCCAAGCGGTCCGCAACTACGAAGAGGCCGGCATCCTCCCCGCCGCGCAGCGCACGCCCCACGGCTACCGCACCTACACGCCTCGCCACGCCCAGGCCCTCCGCACCTTCCTCGCCCTCGCCCCCGGCCACGGCCACCGGACGGCGACGGAGATCATGCGGGCGGCCACCCGGGGCGCGGTCGACGAGGCCTTGCGCCTCATCGACGAGAGCCACACCCGGCTCCTCGACGACCGGCGCACCCTCCAGGCCGTGGAAGCCGCCCTGCGCGACCTGGAACCCACAGCGGAAGGGCGCGGAGGAGGGGCGGACCACGCGGGTACGGATCACGCGCGGGTGCCACACGCGGGGGCGGTCGAGGCAGGGGTCGCCGACGCGGAGGTCGCCCGGCCCGGCGACATGTTCATCGGCCCCCTCGCCGACCAGCTCGGCATCCGGCCCGCGACCCTCCGCGTGTGGGAGCGCGCCGGCCTGGTCCACCCCCGTCGCGATCCCAAGACCGGCTACCGCGTCTACGATCCCGCCGCCGTCCGCGACGCACGCCTCACCCACCAGCTCAGGCGAGGCGGATACCTCCTGGAGCGCATCGCCCCCCTGATCGCCCAGGTGCGGACGGCGGGCGGCCTGGAGCCGCTCAAGGCCACGCTGGGCGACTGGCACGCCCGGCTGTCCGCCCGGGGCAGGGCGATGCTCGCCGGCGCCGCCCAGCTGGACAGGTACCTCGGGCAGGGAACCGTCGGACAAAAAGCCTTGGGCGGGGAAGCCTTGGGCGGGAATCCTCTTAGTTCTACACAAAACAAATAAATCGTACTTTTGGGACCTTGGGCACTTATGCGTGCACGCGACCTGCGGCGAGGCTGAGGAGGGGAAGCAACGGGGGAACCGTCAGGGAGGCGTCTTCATGATCGGGACCATCAGACAGGAACAGGCCGCGGGCGCGACCGTGGTGGCGCCCGCAGGGCGGCAGGAGTTGCCGCGCGTGGCCGGGCTGCTCCTGGCTGTGGTCGCCGTGCTGTACGTGGCGACGCCGGTCATGCAGGCCTCCGTGACGCCGCTCGTGGAGTCCGACCTCGGGTTGACGCCCGGGCAGCAGGCCGCCGCCCAGGTGGTGGGTCTGACGCTGTCCATCGCGGTGCTCGCGGCGGCCGGGCGGGGGACGTGTGGGGCCGGCGGTCGGTACTGGCCGGGGCGCTGGTCGGGCTGGGTGCCGGCGGGCTGCTCCTCGCGGCGGCGTTCAGCCCGTGGGTGTACGTGCTGGGGCGGGTGACCGTGGCCGGGGCGCTGGCGGCGCTGTTCGTGTCGTGTCTGGCGTTCATGGCGTCCGCGTCGATGCCGGGACGGATCCGGCGGGTCATGGGCGGATGGCTGGCGGCGATGTCCGTCGGGTTCGTCCTCGCGGTCGTGCTGCTCCCCCGGGCCGCCCGGATGGTCGGGTGGCGGCCGCTCATGGCGCTGCTCGCCGCGGCGGCGCTCGCGGCGCTGGTGCTCGTACGCCGCTGTCTGCCCGCGACCAGGGCGGACGCGGAGGCGATGCACGACCCCGTGCGGACGGCGCTCCGGGTGGGTTGTGCGGTGACGCTGGCGGCCGCCTTGCAGCTCGCGCCCCTGTGGGGGTGGCGGGACGTCCGGATCGGGGCCCTGCTCGTGGTGGCCGTGCTGGCCTGCGGGGCGGCTCGGCTGCGGGTTCTCGTGCGGAGGCCGGGGCGGGACGCGTCGCCGCCCGTGGCCGGCGCGGTCTGGTGCGCGACCGTGGTGGCCGGGCTCGCGCTCGGCTTCACGCAGACCGTGCTCACGCTGGCGGTCCCGACGCTCACGGCGGCGGCGGGTGCCTCCGCCGACGGCGGCGCGCTGGTGCTGTCCGCGTTCGGCGCGGGTGGGGCGGCGGGGTGTCTCGTGGTCCGCCACCGGAACGTGTCGCCGCTGGCCGGTGCCTCGCTCGGCCTGCCGCTCGCGGCGCTCGGGCTTCCGCTGCTGCACGTCCTCCTCGACCGTGGCGGTCACGCGATGGCCGGCGGGCTGGCGACCGTGGCGCTGATCGGCTTCGGCATCATGCTGGCGATGACGCCGCAGACGGCGCGGTTCCTCGCCGCCATCCCGCGCCCTCGTCTCGGCGTGGAGGCCGCCCTGCTGCCCTCGGCCGTTCTCGTGGGGGTCGCCGCGGCCCAGGCGACGCCGTACACGTCGGCTGCCGGAGTGGTGCCGCTGCCCGGGGAGGCGCGGGAGCTGCTGTGGATCGGGACGGTCGTGGTCGCGGTGGCCGCACTGGCGCTCGGCCGTCCCGTCGTCGCGCTCGCCGTGGCCGCGGCCGCGGCGCTGCAGTACGTGATGGTGGACGCCGTCACGAGCCCGTCGGTGAGCGTCGTCGTCGCGCTGGCCGTCGGGGCCGTCGCGGGCTCCGCCGCGTGGTCGCGGCGCGAGCAGACCGAGCGCCTCAGCCGTACGCGCGCGACCGCGAGTGCGCTCCAGCACGCCGTGCTGCATCCCATCCCCCGGTCGCTGGGCGGCCTGCGCCTCGCCGGTCTCTACCGGCCGGCGACCGTCGGCACCGCCATCGGCGGCGACTTCCTCGAAGCGCTCGACACCCCGCACGGCACGCGCATCCTCATCGGCGACGTGCGCGGCAAGGGCCTCCAGGCCGTGCAGACCGTGACCGACCTGCTCGGGTGCTTCCGCAGCCAGGCGCACGAGACGGAGGACCTCGGGCGGGTCGCCGCGTGTCTGGACCGCCAGGTGCGGCGCGCCGCCGAGGCCCGGGGCGACGACGAGCTCTTCGCCACGGCCCTGCTCCTCCAGTACCCGGGTGCGGCGCACGAGCTGGAGGCCGTCAACTGCGGTCACCTCGACCCCGTGGAGGTCACCGCGGCCGGCACTCGTGAGCTGTCCGTTCCGGCCGAACTCCCCCTGGGATTCGGCGTCCTGGGAAGTGCCGCCGCCGTCCGTCCGCACCCGGTGCCCCTGGCGTCGGGGGCGACGCTCCTCGCCCACACCGACGGCCTCAGCGAGGCGCGCAACTCCACCGGCGAGTTCTATCCGGTCACCCGGCGGGTGGCCGACACGCCCCGGCACACCCCGGACGCCCTCGTCCGCCACCTCGACCACGACGTCCGCGACTGGACCCACCGCCTGACCGACGACATCGCCGTCATCGCGCTCGCCCGGCGCTGACGGGACGGCCGTCCCGGGTCCGCTCCGTCGGCGGGCCCTGGGGCGGGGAGAAGTCCCACCCGGCTGGCAGACACGCGACCTGGGCCGAGAGGGGGCGCGGAAAGTATGATCAGGCGATGTCCGACATGACTGAGACCACGCCCGGCTGGCTGACCACGGATGAACTGGGCAGCGCCAGGGCCCTGATGCCCATCCTGTACGTGGAAGCCGTGCCCGTACGCGTGGACGACAGCGGCGAAGTCACCAGCATCGGCCTGCTGCTGAGGATCGGCGCGGACGGGACGATCAGCAGGACGCTGGTGTCCGGCCGGGTCATGCACCACGAGCGGGTCCGCGACGCGCTGCTGCGTCACCTGGAGAAGGACCTCGGTCCGGTGGCGCTGCCGCGCGTGCCCGCGTCCCTGCAGCCGTTCACGGTCGCCGAGTACTTCCCGACGGCGGGCGTCACGCAGTACCACGACCCGCGTCAGCACGCGGTGTCGCTGGCGTACGTCGTGCCGGTGACCGGCGACTGCCGCCCCCGGCAGGACGCGCTGGACCTGGTGTGGTTCAGCCCGCAGGAGGCGGCCTCGCCGGCGGTGCAGGGCGAGATGCCGGGCGGTCGGGGCGTCCTGCTGAAGCAGGCGCTCGCGCACGTGGGGCACGCGTACTGAGTCCCCGCCCGGGGCTTTCCCGGGGGCGGGCTCAGCCGCAGCTGTACGTGAAGGCTCCCTCGGCCGCGTGGGCCGTGGGGGACGTGATCACGAGGCGGGCGACGGCCTGGTGGGAGCCGGGCCCGTGGAAGGTCCACAGGAGGTGCAGGCGCGCCTCCTCCTGACCGCGGGTCAGGGTCTCGCGCAGGGGTGCGGACCGGGTGCCGTCGCTGCGCTCCCAGTGGTAGGTGAGCGTGCCGGGGCGGCCGTCGGTGCGGACGACGCCGACCACGTTCGCCGTTCCGTCGCAGCCGAGCGGCCGGTCGGGGGCGGTGACCGCGACGGCCCGCACGGCGACCTGGGGCCCGTACTCCCGCCAGGCGAGGAAGGCCAGGACCGCGACGAGGACGAGGGCCGCGAGGGCGTACCGCCACGGCCGTCGCCGGCGGGGTGGCGGGGGTGGCGGCGCGCCGGGCAGGGTGCCGTGCCAGATCTCCACGGCGGTGGGCGTGTTCTCCGCGCGGCGGGCGGCGACCGCGGTGACGCCCGGACCGAAGCGCAGGACCTCGCCCTCCACGCGGTCGGGGGTCGGGGCGGGTGTCGGGCCCTCGAACCAGTGGCTGCCCAGTTCGGTGGCGCTGTAGTCGTCGTCGTTCATGTGATCACACACCGTCGGATGAGGACCTGCTGGAAGGAACCGCCGTTCCCGGCGGCCGGGTTCGTGGTCGCACGCGCTCCCCAGTAGCAGCCGGCGCCGCGGACGGTGTGGGAGACCGTGAGGGTGTAGCGGGTGGCTCCCTGGCGCCGGAAGGTGTCGGAGCCGTCGGGGACGCCCGGCGAGCCCTTCTCGTCGCCGGTGGACCACGCGACGACGAGGGTCACCGGTCCGGTGCCGTCCGTCGTGATCTCGATGGTGGCCTCGGCGGAGGTCGGTCCGATCTGGCGGAGGCTCGTGACGGAGACGGCCCTGACGGAGACGGCCGGCGGCCTCGTCGGAGCCGTGGTCGGCGGGGTCGTGGGCGGGGTGGTGGGCGGGGTCGTGGTGGGTGTGGGCGGTGGCGTCGTCGGGGGCTCGGTGGTGGGTGCGGTGGTGGTGTCGGTCGGGGAGGGGGCGGTGGTGGTCTCCGTCGGGGTGGGGGTGTCGGACGAGGCGGAGGGTTCGGGTCCGGTCGTCGTCGCCGTCGGAGTCGGAGTCGGGGTCGGGGTCGGCGGTGGGGAGGTGGTCGGATCCGGCGGGGCGGTGGTCTCGGTGGTGTTCGTCGTCGCGAAGGCCTGGGCGGCCCGGTCCCCGTCCGACGGTTCGCTCCCGGCCCGTGCGGCGACGGCGATGAGGAGCGCCAGGACGAGCGCGGCGGCGCCCGCGGGCAGGCCGCGCGGGAAACGGCGACGGGGGCGCGGCGTCGGAGGCGGGGTGAAGGTGGTCGTGGCGAGTGCGGTCGTGCCCTGCGCGGTGCCTCCGGCGGAGGGGAAGAGGAGGGGCAGGAGCGCGGCCAGCGCGGCGAGTCGGCCTCGTCCGCGCTTCTCCCAGTCGGGGCCGTAGGCGGCGGTGGCGACCGACTCCAGTTCGGTGACGAAGGCGGCCGCGTTCTCCGGCCGCTCCTGCGGGGCCTTGGCGAGGCCGCGCCGGATGAGCGGGCGCAGCGGTTCGGGTGCCTGCCCGTCGGGGACGGGTGCCTCCAGGTGCTGGAGGGCGAGTTCGGCGAAGTTGTCGCCGACGAAGGGCTTGCGGCCGGTGAGGCATTCGAAGAAGGTCGCGGTGGCCGCGTAGACGTCGGCCGCCGGTGTGGCGGGGGCACCGTTCCACTGCTCGGGTGCCATGTAGGCGGGGGTTCCGGCGATGCCGGGTCTGCTGTCCTGCCCGGCCGCGATGCCGAAGTCGACGAGCTTGGAGGCCCCGTCGGCGGCGACGAGGACGTTCTCGGGCTTGTAGTCGCGGTGTACGACGCCCGCCCGGTGCGCGGCGGCGAGGCCGAGGAGCGAGCCCTTCAGCACGACGAGGGCGGCTTCGGGGCCGGTCGAGCCCTCCCGGGCGAGGAGGGCGCGGAGCGCGACGCCGTCCACCAGTTCCATGACGATGGCCGCTCCCTGGGGGGCTTCGACGTACTCGTAGAACCCCACGACGTACGGGGTGTCGAGGGCGCCGAGGAGGCGGGCCTCGGAGCGGAAGCCGTGGAGGAACGCCTCGTCGGAGCGGAGGCGCTCGCCCAGGTACTTCACCGCCACCGGCGTCCCGGTCGCGTCGTGTCTCGCCAGCACGACGCGGCCGCTGCCGCCCGCGCCAAGTTCCCGGGACTCGGTGTATCCCGGGACCACCCATGCGCTCATTCGTTTCCCCCTCGGCGCCGTGGCCGTTCGTCCACAGGGACAGATTCTCGCCACGGCCGGTTCCCGGGGAAAGGGAGGGAAGCGGAAAAATGGGGACGGCCCCCCAGGGTGTGGGGGGCCGTCCGTGCGCGGCGTGCGCCGCGGGGGTCAGGGAGTGATCTTCAGGAGCTTGTTGGCGGTGCCTGCGGAGGGGTTCTTGATGGCGTCCGGGGTGGCCGCGCCGGTGAGCGCGGCGGCGGTGTCGGCCGGGGTCGCCGTCGGGTTGGCCGCCAGGTAGAGGGCCGCGGCTCCCGTGACGTGGGGCGTGGCCATGGAGGTGCCGGAGATCGTCTTGACTCCGGTGTCGCTGTCGTTCCAGTCGGACGTGATGTCCGAGCCGGGGGCGTAGAGGTCGACCACCGCGCCGAAGTTGGAGAAGTCGGACTGCTCGTCGTCCTTGGTGCTCGAGGCCACGGTGAGGGCTTCGGGGACCCGGGACGGCGAGCCCTGGCCGGCGTCGGAGGATTCGTTGCCCGCGGCGACGGCGAAGGTCACGCCGGAGGCGATGGCGCGCTGGACGGCCGCGTCGAGGGCCTCGTCGGCGCCGCCGCCCAGGCTCATGTTCGCGACGGAGGGGCCGGTGTGGTTCTTCGTCACCCAGTCGATGCCCGCGACGACCTGCTCGGTGGTGCCGGAGCCGTTGTCGTCGAGGACGCGCACGGCGACGATCTTCGCCTTCTTGGCGACTCCGTGGGAGGTGCCGGCGATGGTGCCCGCGACGTGGGTGCCGTGGCCGTTGCCGTCGTCGGCCGAGTCGTCGTTGTCGACGGCGTCGAAGCCGTGGGTGGCGCGGCCGCCGAAGTCCTGGTGCGAGATCCGGACGCCGGTGTCGATGACGTACGCGGTCACGCCCTCTCCCCCGCCGTCGGGGTAGGTGTACTTGTCGTCGCCGGCGGTCTCGGCCTGGTCGATCCTGTCCAGGCCCCAGGACGGGGGCTTCTCCTGGGTCTCGTTGATGCTGAACCGCTTGTTCTGCACGACGGTTTCGACGGCGGGGTCGGCGGCGAGCCGCTTGGCCTCCTGGACGGTCAGGCCGGACGCGGAGAAGCCGTTGACCTTCGAGCCGTAGGAGCGCTGGAGGGTGCCGCCGTACTTCTTCGCCAGGTCGCCCTTGTTCGCGGATGCGTCGAGGATGACGACGAAGCTGCCGTCCACGGCGCCGGGGGCGCCGAGTCCGTGCACGGTCCCTTCGGCCGGGGCGGCGGCCCCGGCGAGGTTGGTCGCGAACAGCGCGGCGGCGGCTGCGCCGGCCACACCTGTGGCTATGGCCGCGTTGCGAAGTCCGTGGGATCGCTTGTGAGTTGCCATGAAGTGGTTCTCTCCTCGTGTTGACGTGTGGGGCGTCAAACGTTCGAGGGAAACCCTGTGCGGGTTGGCAGGAGCAAATCAAGTGCGAACCGGCGGTACGGGTTATTCAACAAGCTTTCTTAAAAAGCTCTCCGCACCGCCTCCACGTCGCACACCCCCTCCCGCGAACTCCTCCCTGAAACGCACACGTTCACCGGGAGGGCCCGGGAGGGCTACAGTCCCGGGCCGTTGTAGGCGCCGCGGTGCGGCTTCGTGGTCGCGGAGACCGGGTTGCCCCAGTAGTCGCGGCCTCCGTTGCCGGTGATGACGGAGCCGTTGTTCAGGCCGGGGGACGTGGCGCGCAGCTTGTAGCCGTCGACGGAGTGGATGGTGTCGCCGCCGGTGCCGGGGTTCACGAACTGCGGGTCGGCCGCGATGCCGTTGGCGGTGGGCCTGGGGACGCCCTGGAAGACGTTCCACAGCCAGGAGACGCCGGGGCCGGTGGGGAGCCGGGAGTCGGTGGTGCCCACCCACACGTTGTTCTCGACGACGCTCTCGTCGGGGAGCGTGATGTCGAACTTCTTGTCCGTGCAGTACAGGACGTTGTTGTACATGTGCAGGGCGGAGCGGCCGGCGCTGACGCTGCTCATGCGGCAGTCGTTCTCGGAGATGTTGTAGCGGACGACCTGCTTGGCGGCGCCGATGGTGCCGCATCCGTCGCAGTCGAGGAAGAAGCCGCCGATGTTGTCGCGGCTGAAGTTGTACTGGACGGTGCAGGTGCCGGTGTTGCCCCAGTCGCAGTCGAACGCCTGGCTGTCGGCCGCGGACATCCGCGTGATGCCGTGGACGGCGTTCTTCTGGATGGTCGGGTCGTGGTCGCCGAGCACCCAGATGCCGGCGAAGTTGCCTCCGGAGAAGGGGTACACGCCGTTGCCGACGCCGGAGGCGTTGTTGTACTGGATCATGGGGGCGTGGGCGTAGCTGGCGATGATGCCGTCGCCGCCGACGTCCTTGACGACGTTGTTCTCGATGAGCACTCCGGCGCCCTTGACCGCCATGGAGCCGACGCGGATCTTGAGGCCGCCGCCGCCGGTGTTGCTGATCTGGTTGTCGTGGACGTGGACGTCGTTGAGGGTCGAGTTCGTGCCGCTCGCGCCGGTGACGATGCCGGCGGACTGCACGAAGTCCTCGGTGGTCGGGCTGCTCTTGCTGGTCTGGCCGGCGACGCGGTCGATGACGAGTGGGCCGATGTCGTAACCGCGGTGCGCCGTACCGTCGGTGGCGGAGATACGCAGTCCGGTGCGCCGGGCGACCGTGGTGGCGGGGTTGGTCAACTTGAGGTCGGCTATCCGCCAGTGGTCCTGGTTGGTCAGGGTGACGGCGCTCGCCGCCCCGCCGCCGTCGATCACGGGCAGGGTGCCGGTGCCGTAGCGGGTGAGGGTGATGGGGGCGGCGGCGGTGCCGCTGCCCTGCGGGGCGAGCGAGCCGGTGCAGGTGGTGCCGGAGGCGAAGGCGAGCGTGTCACCGGGTCCGTACGCCGTCGCGTTGGCCTGGGCGATGCTGTTGAAGGGGGAGGTCTGGCTGCCGTCGCCGGCGGACGGCCGTGAGCAGTCGACGTAGGTGGTGGTCCCCACCGCGGAGGCGGGCGCGTCGACGAGGGCGACGGTGCCGCCGAGGGCGAGGGCCGCGGCGAGGAGGCCGCGACCCGCCAACTGGCGTACGGGGAAGGGTCTGGTGGTCATGAAGCGCGACACCTTTCTGAGGTCCGGTGCCGCCAGAAGCTAGGTGCGGTCGATGATCGAGTCAATGCGATTCTGTCGATTGATCGAGTTTCGATCACAAGATGGGCGATTGGTCGATTTCCTCCGCTCGCCGTCGCCGGGCACGCGCTTCAGGGCGAGCGCAAGCAGCGCCGCCGCGTAGGCGGCGAGGACCCCGAACCCGGCCCACCAGGGAAGCGGGAAGTACCCGGTGGACGGCGCGTAGTGGGCGAGGACGTGGGGGTACGCGGTCAGGGTCTGCTGGGTGGCGAAGCCCGCGGCCGGAGTCAGGCGCAGCAGCCACCGGGACGGGCCGTCGGCGAGCAGCGGGAAGGAGGTCACCGCGTACGGGACCGCGACCGCCAGGACGGCGACGGCGACCGCGGCCCAGGCCCGTCGCAGGAGGGCGCCGAGGGCGAGGCCGAGCACCGCGGAGAGGGCGAGCGCCGCGGCGGTGCCGACGACCACGCGCGCGCCGGTGAGCGGGGACACCGCGGGGACGGGGATCCCGTTCCCCTTCAGGATCGCCGCTCCCGCGGGGATCACGACGCCCAGGGCGAGGAGGCCCGTCACGAAGGCGGCGGCGGCCACGACGGCCGCCTTCGCCGCGAGTTCCGTACTGGTGGGCGGCGGCCCGTCCGCGGGGTCGCGGCGGTACGCGGACGTGGCGAACCGCACCGCGACCACGAGCACGACGAGCAGGGCGAGGGCCAGGCCGCCGAGGGTGCGCTCCACCGGGCGTGCGCCGTCCTCGGCGCCCGCCGGGCCGATGTCGCCGGCTCCGGTCACGGTGATCGTGCCGTTCTTCCGCACCGCGCCCGATCGCGTGAAGTACTTCTCCCAGTCGGTGCGGTTCGCCTCGCCGACGAGGTCCTCCTTCCAGCTCGCCGCCGGCACCGTGCCGGTGAGCGCCACGTGGTCGAAGACGCCGCCCGCCTGCGTCCAGCGCACCTGCTCCGTGGCGCCGCCGAGACCGACCGGCCGCAGCGTCAGATCTCCGGGAGAGGTGGCGAACAGGCCGACCCGTACGGTCTCGGGCAGGCCGGGCAGCCGTGCCGTACCCACCTTCGCCCAGTGCTCGCCGTCGGCGGACTCGTGGCCGGTGACGCTGTCGCCCGAGCGGGTCAGCCGCAGCCAGCGCGGCGAGCGGGCCGAGACCCCGCCGCGGCTGCCCGCGATGTCGTGGAGGTAGTCGTACTGCATCCGCACGCCGTGGCCGCCGGTGAGCATCAGTGCCGCGTAGGAGGACCCCGGGCGGACTCCGTCCTTGACGATGATCCCGGCCTTCGCCCACGGCACAAGGCCGGGGACGATCCGGTCGTGGTGCGGCGGCGGGTAGGTGATCGTGCCCGTCATGGACGTGAGCCGGACGGTGATGCTGCCGTTCCGCCCCAGATCCTGGTGCAGGAGGGAGAACTGGTCGTTGACGAGGGTGCCGTCGGGACCCGTCGGATCGGCCGGGCAGGGGCCGTCGCAGGAGGCGTGGTTGCCGTACGCGTAGAGCAGGCCGAGGGCGACGACGGCCAGCGCCGCGAGGGCGAGGGCGACGAGCCGGCCCGGTCGCCGGAACCGGGTCCATTCCCGCCGGAGCGCTTCGTTGGTCTTCTCCATGGCTCCGGTTGTACGGACGCGGCCGTGACAGGGGCCGAACCGCGCCTGTCACGTCGCTGTTAGGTGCGGCACGGCATGCTGGGTCCGGCCGGACGCGAACGGGAAGAGGACCATGGGCATGCTGCGGGGCGGAACGGTGCGACGGCGCTTCACGATCTTGTACGCGGCCGGGTTCCTCGTGTCGGGGATCGTGCTGCTCGCACTGACCTATCTGATGTCCGGAGTACGGCTGAGCACGGTCGCCCCCGGCCAGGCACCGACGCCCGTCCCGACCGGCGAGCCCCGTCTCGCCGCCGCCGAACAGCGGATCCGGTCCTTGGAGGGGCAGCTCGCGGACGTGCACGGGCAGCAGGACCAGCGGCTGTTCCTCGGCTCGCTGATCGCGCTGGTGGTGATGGTGGGGCTCTCGCTCCTGCTCGGCCGGTTCCTGGCGGACCGGGTGCTGCGCCCGCTGCGCCTGATCACGGCGGCGACGCGGCGGATCTCGGCGGAGAACCTGCACGAGCGGCTCGCCGTGACCGGACCGGCCGACGAGGTCAAGGAGCTCGCCGACACCGTCGACGGCCTCCTCGAACGCCTGGAGGCGTCCTTCGACGCGCAGCGCCGGTTCGTCGGCAACGCCTCGCACGAGTTGCGTACGCCCCTGGCGACGCTCCGGGCGTCGCTGGACGTCGCCGTGGCCAAGCCGGAGCCCGCCGCGCAGACCCTGGCGCTCGCCGGTCGGCTGCGGACCGAACTGGACCGCCTGGACCACCTCCTCGACGGCCTCCTCGTCCTCGCCCGAGCGCAGCACGGCGCCTTCGCCGACCGGACCCTCGTGTCGCTCGCGGAGCTCGCGCGGGAGGCGCTGGCCGACCGGGCCGCCGACATCGCCGCCAAGGACCTGGCGCTCGACGCCGAGGTGCGGCCGGACGCCTGGTCGCGCGGGAGCGGCGTACTGCTGTCGCGTACGGTGCGGAACCTGGTCGACAACGCGATCGTGCACAACGAGGCGGGCGGCTGGATCCGGGTCTCCGCCGACGGCGACGGCGCCGAGGCGCGCCTCGTCGTCGAGACGGGCGGGCGCGTCCTCGACCAGGGCGAGGTGGACCGGCTGGGGCGGCCGTTCGAGCGGCTCGGGGCCGCCCGTACGGGACCGGAGGGGAGTTCGGGGCTCGGGTTGTCGATCGTCGCCGCGATCGTCGAAGCGCACGGCGGCCGCCTCTCGCTCCAGGCCCGGCCGGAGGGGGGCCTGTGCGTCACGGTGGCGCTGCCGGCCGCGTCCGACCGGCCGGACGGGGCCGCGAAGGCCCGGGTGACGGCATGAGGATCCTGGTCGTGGAGGACGCGCGGTCGCTCGCCGAGGTCGTCGCCGAGGGGCTGCGGGACCAGGGGATGGCCGTCGACGTCGCGTACGACGGCCTGGAGGCCGCCGCGAAGCTCGACCTGAACCCGTACGACGTGGTCGTCCTCGACCGGGACCTGCCCGGCATCCACGGCGACGCGCTCTGCCGGATGATCACGGAGCGGGACGACCGCGCGATGGTGCTGATGCTGACCGCCGCCGGTGCGCCCGGCGACCGGGTCAGCGGGCTGACCCTCGGCGCCGACGACTACCTCGCCAAGCCCTTCCACTTCCCCGAACTGGTCCTCCGCGTCCGGGCGCTGGCCCGCCGCCGGCCGACGGCCCGGGCCCGCACCCTGCGTGCCGCCGGCCTCGAACTCGACCCGGTGCTCCGCACCGTGCTCCGCGACGGCCGCCCCCTCGCCCTGTCCGTCAAGGAGTTCGCCGTCCTGGAGGCGCTCCTGCGCGCCAGTCCGGGTTTCCTCAGCGCCGAGGACCTCCTGGAGCGGGTGTGGGACGAGAACGCCGACCCGTTCACCAACACCGTGACCGTCACCGTCGGCCGGCTGCGGCGCAAGCTGGGCAGCCCGCCGGTCATCACGACGACGACCGGGGTGGGGTACCGGATCGCCGACGAACCGGCGCCGTGACGGCCCGGGTGGTCAGTCGTCGCCCGCGGGCAGCGTGAGGGCGAGTCGTTCCAGCAGGTCCGCGAGGTGCGCCTGGTCGTCGGCGCCGAGCCCGGCGAGGAGGCGGCGCTGGTTGTCCAGGTGGACGGCGATGAGCTCGTCGGTGAGGGCGACGCCTTCGGCGGTGAGGGTGATCAGCCGCCCGCGCGAATCGGCCTCGGCGACGGTCCTGGCGACCAGACCGCGGGCTTCGAGCCGGTCGACGCGCTTGGTGATCGCGCCGGTGGTGACGAGGACGGTACGGCTGAGGTCGCCCGCGGACAACGCGTAGGGCTCCCCCGCACGCCGGAGCGCCGCGAGCAGGTCGAAGTCGCCGCTCCCCAGGTCCGCGGCGGCGAACGGCGGGCGCAGGCGCTGGTCGAGGGCGTGGGTGAGCCGGAAGAGCCGTCCGACGACGAGCATGGGCGTCGTGTCGAGGTCGGGGCGTTCCCGCTGCCACTGGTCGACGATGGCGGCGATGGCGTCGGACTGCATGCCTTCACTCTATCTTCCACGGATGATAAATTATCTTCCATGGAAGATACTTCTGTCCGGTCGGATGCCCCGGCGGCCGTCCCGGCCTCCCGGCCCGATGCCCGTACGCGCCGCCGCCTCGTCTCCGCGAGCCTGGCGGGTTCGATCGGCGACGGCATCTACGTACCCCTGACGATGCTGTTCCTCCACTCGCTCACCGGCCTGTCCCTCACGTCGATCGGCGCGGGACTCACGGTCGCCGGGCTCTGCGCGCTCGCGTTCATGCCCGCCACGGGCGTCCTCATCGACCGGTTCGGCGGCCGGCGGGTGCTCATCGGCGTCCTCGCGCTGCGCGCGATCGGCTTCGCCGCCTACCCGTTCGCCGACACCTACCCCGCCTTCCTGACGATCGCCCTGGTGGTCGCGGTCGGGATGTGGGCCTCGTCGCCCAGCCAGCACGCGCTGATCGGCGACCTCGCCCGAGGCGTCGAGCGCGACCGGCTCCTGGCCTGGGACCGCAGCCTGCGCAACGCCGGCATGGGCTGCGGCAGCCTGGCGGCCGCGGGCATGCTCGCGTGGAACGGCACCACCGGCTTCGTCGTCGCCGCCGAGGCCCTGGCCGCGGTCTTCGCCCTCTCCGCGGTCCTCGTCGCCCGGATCCCCCACGTCCGCGGTCGGGCCGAACGGCCGGCGGCCCGCGACGGGTACCGGCAGGTCCTCGCCGACCGGCCCTACCTGCTCGTCACCACGGCCAACTTCCTCGTCGCCTTCGGCTACACCACCCAGGCCATGGCCCTGCCGGTCTTCCTCACCCGCGACATCGCCCTGCCCGACGCCCTGGCCGGCATCGTCTTCGCGGTCAACACCGCCCTGGTCGCCCTCCTCGGCGTCCCCGCCACCCGCCTGACGCTCCGCGCCCGACGCACCCGCGCCGCCGCCCTCGGCGCGGTCGTCTTCGCGCTCTCCTTCGCCGCCTTCGCCGCCCTCCCCCACCTCGTCGGCGGCCCGAACGCCCTCGTCGCCGTCCTGACCGTCGCCGTGCTCTACACCGCCGGCGAACTCCTCCACTCCGCCCCCTCGCAGAGCCTCTCCGTCCAGGCCGCCCCCGACCACCTGCGCGGCCGGTACCTGTCGGTGTACCAACTGTCCTGGTCGGTCTGCCGCACGGTCGCACCCCTGCTCCTCGGCTTCCTGCTCGACGCCGGGCCGTGGCAGCTGTGGGCCGTGCTCGCCCTGCTGGTCCTGACCGGGGCGGCGGTACTCCTGTGCGCGGAGAGGTCGTTGCCCGCGCACGCGGTCGGTACCAGCGGCGCCGGGGTCGGCGTCAGCGGGACCGGGGACGGGGGCGGGATCCGGGCCGGGGTCGGGGCCGGGGCGACCGCGCGCCGCGGAGCTGCCGACCAGCAGGCGGTGGCGGGCGCGGCGGGCCGGGACGACGCCCGCCGTTCCGCGTACACGGGAACCACGGGGCGCTGACCGCCGCCGCGACCACGCCGCTCGTACGCGGCCGCCCGGACGGGTCGCGGCTCACCATCCGCCGTCGAAGAACGCCAGGAGCGCGGGGCCGGGGTCCGCCGCGGTCGTCGTGTTCGCCGCCGCGACCACCACCGCGGCCAGCGACGACGAGGCCGAGAGGACCACGAACGACACCCGGAGCAGCCGCGTCGGCCGGTCGGACGCCACCGTGCTCCGCAGCCTCCGCCACGCCGTCACGCTCGCGCCGAGGAGGACGACCGCCACGACCGCGGCGATGACGGCCATCGCCACGTGGTACCGGGCGAAGTCGCCGACCATCACGTCGACCGCGGGCGGGGTCGGGCGACCCCCGTCCGAGGAGTCGGCCAGTCGCGCCCTCACCTCGGCGAGGGTGGCGGCGAGTCGCCCGTCGGCGGTCGCGCCGGTCGGCAGCACCGGGAACAGGGAGGCGAACGGAGCCGCAGCACCCTGGACGTTGGCCATCACCGCCGCGAGCGAGAGCACCGCGACCGAGACCACCGCGAACAGCGTGCCGAGAACGCCGGTCGACGCGAGGGTCGGCCTCCTTCCCGCGCCGAACCCGCCGGCCGTCAGGAAGGCCTTCCGGAGCAGGACGGCGAGCGCGACAAGCGTGATCAGCAGCAGAGCGGCGATCACGGCCTTGGCCACGTGGAACCGGAACCAGTAGTCGATGATCCTCGCCAGGTTCGGGGAGGGATCCCGGTCGCCGGAACTCCAGTACGCGACGAACGCCCCGCGGAACTCCCGGGCGAGGCCGCGCCGGTCGGCGAGAGCGCCGTCCGCGCCGGTCGCCGCCACCGTACGGGGAACGAGGACGAAGGCCGCGACGAGGGCGCAGGCCAGGGTGCCGAGGACGGCGAGGGCGCGCCGGGGGACGCCCGCCGGCCGCGACGGGGCCGTGGGGTCGGCATGGGCGGTGGAGCCGGTGAGGCCGGGTGCTGAGGTCATGCCGACCACCGTCGCGTACGGACGGCAGGGTGGTCACCGGAGCCTGCCGCACCTCCGGGGGTGTGGCAGGCCACACCCCCGGAGGACGTACGGGACGACGACGTCAGCCCCTCAGGTGGGCCAGGACGGCGAGGACCCTGCGGTGGTGGGCGTCGTCCGGAAGCAGGCCGAGCTTGGCGAAGATGTTGCCGATGTGCTTCTCCACCGCGCTGGCGGAGACGGCCAGTCGCCGGGCGACGGCCGTGTTGGAACAGCCCTCGGCCATGAGTGCCAGGATCTCCCGCTCCCGTGGGGTCAGGGCGTCGACGGGGCTGTCCCGGCGCCGCTCGGCGAGCAGCTGGGCGACCACCTGGGGGTCGAGCACCGTCCCGCCGCGGGCGACCCGGTCCAGCGCGTCCAGGAACTCGTCGATCCTGGCGACGCGGTCCTTCAGGAGGTAGCCGACGCCGCCGGAGCCGTCCGCGAGCAAGTCCCCGGCGTAGGAGGCCTCCACGTACTGGCTGAGCATCAGCACGGGGGATCCCGGCAGCCGCGAGCGGACGGCGATCGCCGCCCTCAGGCCCTCGTCGGCGTGCGTCGGCGGCATCCGTACGTCGACGATCGACACGTCCGGCCGGTGCGCGAGCACGGCCTCGACCAGGGACGGGCCGTCCCCGACCGCGTCCACCACCTCGTGGCCGTCCTCGACGAGCAGGCGGACCAGGCCTTCGCGCAGCAGCACCGAGTCGTCGGCGACGACGATCCGCAGGGAGCGGCGCAGCGGCGCGGGATCCGGTGGCGGCACGGACTCCCGTGCGGGCGGGGTCAGGGGCACGGCATCTCGGCGGTGATCGTCGTCGGGCCTCCGGCAGGGCTTTCGACCCGCAACCGGCCGCCGACCGCGCGCAGTCGGTCCTCCAGACCCCGCAACCCGTGTCCCTTGCCGAGCGCCGCGCCGCCCACCCCGTCGTCCGTCACCCAGACCCTCAAGGTTCCCTCGCCGTGTCGTAGTCCGATCGCGCACCGGTGCGCGTGGCTGTGCTTGGCCACGTTGGTCAGCGACTCCGCGACCACGAAGTACGCGGCCGTCTCCACGCCGGCGTCCGGCCGGTGGTCCAGGGGTACGGTATCGAGTACGGCGGGGACGGTGGAACGCGCGGCCAGGGCGGTCAGCGCCTCGGACAGGCCCCGGTCGGCGAGGATCGGCGGCGCGATGCCGCGCGACAGCGCCCGCAGCTCGTCCAGCGCCCCCTGGGCCTGCACGATCGCGTCGGCGAGGGCGGCCCTGGTCACCTCCGGCCTGGTGTCGAGAGAACGCTGCGCCCGCCCGAGTTCCATGGCCAGGCGCACCAGCCGCTGTTGGGGCCCGTCGTGGATGTCCCGCTCCAGTCGGCGCAGCGCGGTCGCCTCGGCCGTCACCGCGGCGACGGTCTGCGCACGGGCGGCATCCCGCTCTCGCTCCAGCCCGCCGATCCTGCGGTGCAGCGCGGACGCGTCGGAGAGCAGCGCCTGTCCGAGCCCGGCCTGGGCGGTGGCGCACGCCCGGGTGACCAGCGGCAGGACGCACAGCAGCACCAGGCCGGTAACGGTGCCGAAGGCGACCCGCTCAGCCGGCGACGACAGCCCGAGGCTCACGGTGACGTGCGACGCCGCGTCACCGACGTTCAGCGACAGGGGCCGCAGCGATCCGCGCGGCGCGTCCTCGTAGCGCAGCGCGCACGTCACGCAGGCGAGGCCGACGAACCACCACAGCGCGGTCACCACCGCCGTCACGAGGACGACGGGCAGCACCACCACCGCGTGGGCCGCGTCGAGCCAAGCCCCCGGAGCCGGCGCGGCCCCCTTGCCCGTCGGCCTCGGCCGCGGTTCGTACCGCGCACCCCCCACCACCTTGGCGATGCGCCACCGCTCCACGTTCGCGCACCACCTCGCCGGCTCCAGCGCCCACGCCGCCACCGGGGCGCCCCCGGGCAGCAGGAGGCCGACCGTCGCGCCCGGCACTCCGGCGAGCACCGCCACGAGTCCCGCCACCGCGGTGAACGGCGCGGTGAGCAGGTAGAGCGAGCCGACGAACGTGTGCCGCACCGTACGCGTGAGGGCCGCGGCGACGCCCGGTCGTCTCGGCCCGGCGGTGGCGGTGCCGGTGCCGGTGGCGGTGCCGGTGTCACCGACTTCGGCTTCAGCCGCAGCACCGGTTCCGTTCCAGGCTCCGGCTTCGGCTCCGGATCCGGAGGCGAGTGGCTTGGTCATCGGCCCACGCTAATACGACTGTCGGCCGCGCACAGGGGGCGGCTCCCCCTGGCGCCCCTGGCCCCGTCCCCTGGTCCGTCCCCTGGTCCGTCCCCTGGTCCGTCCCCTGGTCCCGACTCCCCCCGACCCGTCAGGGGTTCGCGATGAGTTGGCCGAGTCGCGTGGCCAGCCAGGGTCGCCGGCCGCCGGCTCGCATGCGGCCGCGGGCGACGGCCTTCCAGATCGGGGTGCGCCGGAAGGAGACGAGGAGGAAGTCGACCGGCGCGACGGTGAGGCGGCAGTCGTAGGCGCGGGGTGGCGCGTCGCGGGTGACCGTCATGGCGCCGTCGTCGATGACGACGGCGAGCCGTGGGCCGTCCTTGACGACGAGGTCGAGGGCGAGGGTGACGCCTCGGGCCTTCGCGGTGTCCAGGGCCAGGGCCATCATCGTCGGCATCGTCTGGCCGAGGACGAGCCGGGCCTCCTCCGGGACTATGGGCCAGGGGAGCCCCGCGCCGCGGGCGATGTCGAGGCCGTGGACGAGGCTCTCGCTGAGCATCAGGCCGGTCAGGACCGCGAGCGTCAGCTCCCGCCCGAACCAGGGGACGGCGACGGGGGTGTCCGGGGCGAGGCCTTCGGTGCCCCGGAGGAACGCCTCGCCCCGCTCGGCGACGAAGTCGCCCAGGCGCGCGCGCTCGTCGTCGCCGAAGAGGCCGATGGCGGTGGCGTTCATCGCCGTGATGCGTTCGCCGAGCGATCCGTCGCCCGGTGGGAGCACGCTGTCCCAGTCCACCGCCTTGTCGTCGAACGCGAGGGAGCAGTACGCGAGGTACACCGCGGCCACGTGCGCGCCGACGTCGCCCACCGTCCAGACCGGGACGCCGGACGCCGCGTTCCGGTCCGGCACCTCGCGCAACAGCCGGACCAGTCGCGGGATCACGTCGGCGAGGGCGGCGCGGGTCCTCTCGTGTTCGGCGACGGGATCGAACGCAGTGACGGTACCCATACCACTCCCCCACGAGCCGCGGACCGGGCCCGCAGATTACCGTCGAGTAGCTTGATTGCGATACCCCTTCGCCCCCCTTCCCCGCCGTCCGTCGCGGGGGTGCGCTCAGCCCTGCCGCTCGCCGATGTCGACCATCCAGGTGTTGACCTGTTGCCGCAGAACCCCGGGACTCCGGGGTGGGCCTGGGCTCCGGTGCTCCGCGGCGTCTACGCCCTCGTCTTGGCGCGGGCGGGCGGGGCGAGGGTGTGGCCGGCGGCGCGCAGGGCCTGGTCGTAGGCGTGCATGGCGTCCTCGGGGGACCCGAGCTTCTGGTGGAGGAGGGCGGCGCGGTGCCAGTACCGGGTGGCGTGCTCGTCGCCGACGGGCAGGGCGGAGAGGAGGTCGGCAGCAGCGGCGAGGGCGGTGGCGGCGCCGGTGTGGTCCTCGTCGGCGAACGAGGCCTCCGCCAGCACGATGTGCGCGTGGGCGCGCTGCGTTTCGTGCGCGTCGGGGGCGCGGTCCAGGGTGGCCTGGGCGAGGAGCCGTCCCCGCGCGGGGTCGTCGGCGCGGACGAGGAGGCCGGCGAGGGCGAGTTCGCAGCGGGAGAGGTCGGACGGGGCGCCGAGGCCGAGGAGGTCGGTGCGGGCCCCGTCGAGCAGTCGTACGGCCTCGCCGAGGCGGGTGGGCCGGGATTCGGCCAGGAGGACGCCGGTCAGGGCCCGCAGGTTGGCGGCGTCGACGGCCCGGTCCGCCTCGGCGAACAGCGCCAGTGCTCGCGTCGAGAGCGCGTGCGCCTCGCGGAACCTGCCCTGGTCGTGGGCGTGCCGGGCGGCGTCCGCGTATCCCTCGGCGCGCGCCCTGGGGGTGGACCTGGTGGCGGCGGCCCGCCCGATCCGTTCCAGGAGGGCGCCGGCGCCGTCCTGGTCACCCTGCTGGGCGCGTACCTCGGCGAGGAGCATCGCGAGCCGTGTCACCTCGTCGGACCAGAGCAGTTCGCGCTCCTCGTACACGGCGAGGGCGCGCTCGCCGAGTTCCGCCGCCGAGAACAGGTCGCGGCCGGCCAGGTAGCAGCGCACGAGGTCGACGGCCTGGTCGGCCCACGGGAGCGAGCCGGGCTCGGCGTGGCCGAGGAACTCCTCGTGGCCGTCGGTGGCCTCGTCCAGGCGGCCCAGGCGCTCCAGGGCGCGCAGTCGCGCCGCAGCCGCCGCCGGGTCGTCGAGGCCGTCGAAGAGGGCGAGGGCCTCCTCGGCGCGGCCCTCCCGCAAGGCCAGCAGGCCGATCCGGACCGTGCTGTCGGTCTCGGTCCGGGTGTCGGCCCGGCGCCCCTGCGCGAGGAACTCGACCGTCGTGCCCAGCCGGGCGGCGAGGTGGCGCAGCGCGGCGGGCGAGGCGCCGCGGGATCCCGACTCGATCATCGACAGGTAGCTCGCGGACATGCCGGGGCCGGCCAGGTCGGCCTGCGAGCGGCCCTGGGTGACCCGCAGGGTGCGGATCCGGCTGCCTGTCTGCTCGTCGGGGGTCATGTCGACCGATCCTAGAGGGTGTCCCGACGATCGGACCGGGCCCGGGGCCTCCGGCGCCGCTCGCCGATCCGGCCTGGTCTGGATCCGGCCTGGTCTGGATCTGGTCTGGTCTGGTCTGGTCTGGTCGGCAGGACACGCCCTAACTCCATACCGGCGGGCCGTGACCGGTGAGCAGGAGTGCCTGCCGGTACGCGTGGAGCGCGGCCTCCACGGCCCCGCAGGCCCGGTGCAGGGCGGCCGTACGGTGCCACTCGCGGGCGAGGAGCACGCGCTGCGCGCCGTGGGTCGCGTCGAGGATCGCGGTGGCCTGGGCGATCTCCTCCTCGCACCCGGCCCGGTCGCCCACCGCCAGGAGGGCCTCGGCGAGGACGAGACGGCTGTCGGCCATGGCCAGGGTGGCCGGGGTCTGCGGGCGGGCGAGGGCGGTCCGCACGTACGGCAGGGCGCGCTCGGGCTCGTCCGCGCGCACGAGGAGGTCGGCCACCTCGGTCTCGCAGTCGATCAGGAGGTAGCCCTGGTTGAGTTCGGACAGTTCCGCGTGGGCGCGCAGGAGCAGGGTCAGCGCCTCCTCCCAACGGTCCGGGTGGGCGCGGCCGAGCATCCGGCCGTGGATCCCGCGGACCGTGGCGAGGTTGACGTGGTGCTCGGTCTCGCCGAACAGGGCGAGGGCCTGCCGGGAGAGTTCGCACGCCTCCTCGGGCCGGCCGAGCCAGTAGGCGTTGAGCGCGGAGTTCCAGAACACGGCGCCCCGGGCCCCGGGCGCGCCCAACTCGTCGGCGACGGTCTGAAGTCTGCGCAACAGCCGGTTGGCGCGGCGCAGTTCGCCGCGCCTGCCGTAGACGCCCTCCAGCGTCACTCCGAGTCGTACGGCCTGCTCGTGCCAGGGGTGGCCGTGGTCGGTGAAGTCGGCCAGGGCTCGTTCGCCCCGGTCCGCCGCGGTTCCGAGGTCGCCGCACTGGGTGTGACACCGCACCAGGGCGACGCCCCGTTCGGCCCGTTCGGACGATCCGGGTTCCGCCGCGCGCCACAGCGCCTCGTAGTGGGTCGTCGCCTCGGTGTGCCGGTCCAGCGCCTCCAGGGCCCTGGCCTCGCCGTACCGCGCGGCGGGGCCCGGCAGGCGGGCGAAGGCGTCGAGCGCCTCGCCGGGCGAGCCGTTGTGCAGCGCTATCTCCGCGAACGCCAGGAGCCGTTCGTCTTCCGTTGGCATGCCCATCGCGGGCACAGCATAGCCACGTGAAGTTTCTTCACGTCCAACTTCACAGAACTTCACATTCGGGCTAGGTTTCGTCGCGATCGCACTCGAACCAACTGGGGGAACTCCCGTGTCCGACCTGACGATTCACACCCACACCGGCTCCGAGGCCGGCCTGTTCGTGAACTCCTACATCGTGGAGACCGACAGCGGCCTCGTGGTGGTGGACACCAACCTGCTGAACTCCGACATCGCCGAACTCGTCGCCAAGGTCGCCGCGTTCGGCAAGCCGCTGCTCGGCGTCCTCGTCACCCACGCGCACCCCGACCACTTCAACGGCGTCCACGCGCTCCTGGACGGTCGCGACATCCCCGTGTACGCCACCGAGGCGGTCGGCAAGGCCATCGTCGAGATCGCCGACGCGAAGCGGGCGCAGTGGGGGCCGGTGTACGGCGACGAGTGGCCCGCGGTCACCGCGTACCCGACGGTCCTCCTCGAGGACGGGCAGACCGTGGAGCTGGGCGGGGTCGCCTTCACTGCCCGCCACGTCGGCCCCGCCGAGAGCCACGCCGACAGCTACTTCCTCGCCTCGGTCGACGGCGGCGCCCCCACCGCCTTCATCGGCGACCTCGCCTTCCACGGGACCCACCCCTACACCGCCGACGGCCACGGCGCCCTCTGGCTCGACGCGCTCACCACCCTCACCACCGACCTGGCCGGCGCCCGCACCCTCCTGCCCGGCCACGGCACCCCGACCGGCGTCGAGGTCCTCGCCGCCCAGCACCGGTACCTCCAGCACTACCGCGAGACCGTCCGCGAACTCGCCGACGGCCGACCGACGCTCGCCCAGGCCGCCAAGGAGGAACTCGACCGCCGCCTCCAGGAGTTCGCCCCCGACCTCCCCCTCACCTGGATGATCGCCCTCGGCGCCGACGCCGTGGCCGCGGAGCTGGCCGGCTCCTGACGCACCCGGGCCCCACCCGGCCGATCGCCGCAGGACACCGGTTCCCACCCGGCCGGCCACCGCGGGCCACCAGTTCCACCCCGGCCGGTCACCGCGGGCCACCGCTTCCCACCCCGTACCGAGACGGTGCGTGGGAGCGGTGGCCCGCGGTCCCCCGTAATGCTCAACTCTCTTACGATGAAGGTTTGTTGCGCAGGCCTTCACCCGTGCCGAATCAATCCGCTGCCGCGACCGTGCCCCGTACGGGGTTCACGCGGGCCGGCTACCCGTCGACGGCGTCGGTCACGTGCAGCCAGCCGTCCAGGTCCGCGATGCGCGCCTCCAAGGCGGGGCGCATGCCCGTCGCGCTGGAGGTGCCGAGGGCGAGGCGCAGCGGAGGGTTGGGGGCGTCGACCGCGGCGCGGATGCCCGCGGCGATGCGCGCCGCGGCGGAGAAGGCGGATGCCGGCAGCTCTCCGATGGCCTTGTGGACTTCGCGGACGGTCCCGTCGTAGTCGTCCAGGCCGGCCGCGACGTCGAGGTTGGCGAGGAAGGGGGTCGCGGTCATCCCGGGCTGGATGAGCGTGACCTTGATGCCGAGCGGTGCGACCTCGGCCGCGAGTGCGTCCGACAGCCCCTCGACCGCGTACTTGGTGGCGGCGAGGAGGCCCACGCCGGGATGGGCGGACTGCCCGTAGACGGACGAGGCCTGGAGGATGTGCCCGGACCGCTGGGCGCGGAGCACCGGCAGCGTCGCACGGAGCACGTTGAGCACGCCGAAGACATTGGTGTCGAACACGGCGCGGGCCTGCGCGTCGGAGGCCTCCTCGACCGCTCCGAACAGTCCGTATCCCGCGTTGTTGGCCACGACGTCGATGCGGCCGAACCGAGCGAGCGTGCGCTCCACCGCGTCCCGGACGGCCCCCTCGTCACGCACGTCCGCCGGGACGAGGAGCAGCCGTTCCCCGTGCGCTTGCGCGAGTTCGGCCAGGGAGGAGGTGTCGCGGGCGAGGGCCGAGACGGTGTCGCCGTTCTCCAGTGCCTGGAGCGCGAGTTCGCGGCCGATGCCGGACGTCGAGCCGGTGATCAGCCATGTGCGGAGCGGGGCCTGGTGATTCGATGCTTCATTCATGTTGCGACCGTAAGCCGTTAGCTCGCAACAGGTCAACGTCGATCGACCGCGAGGTTGCCCGCTACTCGAATTAGCGCATCTCACGCTGATGTACTGTGGGGGGATGGTCACCGAGGCATCCGGATCCCCCGAACCCAGCCCACGCACCGTCACGCCGACGGTGGAGACCGTTCTCGCGTTCGTGAACACGCGGGCGGACGGATCGGGTCGCCGAGAGCTGTTCGGGGACGGGGACGCGTTCGCGGAGTGGCTGGCGGGGCGCGACGAGTTCGGTGGCGAAACCGTGGTGACCGACGCCGACGCCGCGGTCGCGCGCGAGCTGCGCGATGCCCTGGTGGTCGTGCTGCTCGCGCACTCGGGCGATGAGGAAAGCCTGGGTGAACCGCTGGTGCGTGCCGAGCGGCACCTGCGACGCGTGGGTGCCCTCTACCCGCTGGCGACGGTCGTCACGGCCGGCGGTGCAGAGCTGGCATCGCCGCAGGCGGGGGTGCCGCGCGTGTTCGGAACCGTACTGGCCGCGGTGACGACGTTCGCGCAGAGCGGCGACTGGGGGCGCGTCAAGGCATGCCGGAACCCCCCGTGCCATTTCGGTTTCTTCGACCGCACCCGCAACGGGGCCGGGCTGTACTGCAGCACCGGCTGCGGCTCCCAGGTGTCCATGCGCAAACACCGCCAGCGGCAGCGCCGTGGCGGTGTTGCGGAGTCAGGGGCGTGAGAGCGCCCCTCCGGCAAGGCCGTGCGGCCGCGTCGTGAGCGCGCGTCGCCGTCCTCGCTCGGGCCTGTCCGGCGGATCGGGTCCGGACACGGACAGGGCCCGGGGCGAGTCGGCCCGGTCGGCCTAGCCGGTGGTGCCGTCGAGCATCTCGCGGAGGATGTCCAGGTGGCCGTTGTGGCGGGCCGTCTCCTCGGTGAGGTGGAGGAGGATCCAGCGGAGGTCGACGTGGAGGCCGTTGCGGACGGGGCGCTTCGCCCGGGTGTCGAGGTGGTTGGCGGAGACCAGGTCGCGGTAGCGGGCGCTCTGGTCGGCGTACTCGTCGAGGAGCTGGGCGAGGGGGAAGTCGACGGCGACCCGCATCTCGCGGTCGGGGTCCTCCTCGGTCCAGGGGCCGTGGTCGTCCTCGCCGAGGAAGACGACCTGGAACCAGTAGTACTCGACCCAGCGGAGGTGGTTGATCAATCCGCTCATGGTCATCAGCGGTGAGCCGGGCAGGAGCGCCTTGCGGGCGTCCTCCTCGGAGAGGCCGGCGCACTTGGCGCGGGCGGTGCCCCGGGCGTAGTCGAGGAACGTGGTGAGCTGGGTGCGCTCGTCCCACGCGGGTGGCGTGTCATCGGTTCTGGTCATCGTGCGAAGCGTCGCCGATCACCGTGACCGGTGTCGACGGATTTACGGGGAGTGCGGGCGGACGGGCCCCGCGGGGTCGGCGGCGGGCCCGGCGCGGAAGGCGATCATCGCGGTGTCGTCGCGGTGGTCGGACAGTTCGTCGAGGAGGCGGAGGAGGGCGGCGAGGGGCTCGTCGCGGTGGTGGGCGGCGGCCTCGGCGAGGCGTCGCTGGCCGTCCGCGAGGGAGGAGGTACGGGACTCGATGAGGCCGTCGGTGTAGTGGAGGAGCGTGTCGCCGGGAGCGAGGGTGTGGTGGTGGCTCGTACGGGCGATGCGGGGTCCGACGCAGAGCGGCGGGTCCTCGCCGCTGCCGGTGAGGAAGCGGGGGCTGCCGTGGGCCGGGACGAGCAGGGGCGGTGGATGGCCGGCGTTGGACCAGGTCATGTGCCAGGTGCCGTCGGGGCGGGGACGGAGGTGGGTGTGGACGGCTGTGGTGAAGGGGGCGCCGGCGAGGCCTTCGGCGACGTCGTCGAGCATCGAGAGGACGGTGGCCGGGGTGCGGTCGGGGCCTTTGTGCCAGGCGAGGGCGCGGAGCATGCTGCGCAGCTGGCCCATGGCGGTGGCCGCGGCGAGGTCGTGGCCGGCGACGTCGCCGATGTCGAGGACGAGGGTGCCGTCGGGGTGGACGATCGCGTCGTACCAGTCGCCGCCGATCTCGTGTGACGAGCTGGCGGGCTCGTAGCGGGCGGCCAGATCGGCGCCGGGCACCTCGGGCGGCCTGGTGAGGTGGGCGCGCTGGAGGGCGAGGGCGGTGCGGCGGGCCTGCTGGAGGTCGACGGCCTTGCGGATCGGCCGCTGGGCGTGGTGCAGCACCTCCCGCAGCAGCTCGACGTCGGCCGCCGCCGGGACGGGCGTGTCGCCGTTGGTGGCGGTGGCCGCGTACCCCAGGACGATGTCCTCGACGACGAGCGGGACGAGCGTCAGGCTCGTCGCGCCCGAGGCGACGAGCCACCGCTCGGTGACGGCCGGGACGAGGTCGGGTGGCACGGGCCCGCCCTCCGGGAGCAGGAACGTCCGCGGCACCCCTCGCTCCAGCACCTCGCGCACCGTCTCGGTGACGGTCACCCGCTGGCCGAGCAGCGCCGGCGGGGCGGGCAGGCCCGGGCGGGTGGCGGAGGCCACGCGGCGGGCGGTGACCGTGGCGTTCTCGGGCAGCGGCCACTCCTCGTGGGACAGCAGCAGGATCAGACACGCGTCGGCCAGCTCGGGCACCACCACCTCCACCACGGCGGCGAACGCCTCCTCCGGGCTCCCGCCCGACGCCGCGGCCACCTGCGCGAGGAGGCTCTCCCGCAGCTGCGTGCCCCACGTGTCCTCCACGTCGGCGGTCGCCGCGATCCACTCCGTCACGCGGCCCTCCTGGACGATGGGGACGCTGCGCGTGGACAAGTGCCGGTACGAGCCGTCCGCCGCCCGGATCCGGAACGTGCCCTGGAAGACGCCGCTGCCGCCGGGTCCCGCGGCCGCCCGCCACGCGCCCCTGAGCCTCTCCCGGTCGCGGGGATGCACGAACGCGTACCAGCTCCCGTCCGCCCGGCCGACCCACGGCGCCCCGGTGAGCTGCTCCCAGCCGGGCACGACCTCCTCCATGGAACCGTCCGCGTGCAGCACCCAGACCATCTGGGAGACGGCCGAGACGAGCGCCTCGTACCGCTGGAGCGCACGGCTCTCCGGCGTCGTGTCCATCGCCACCACCAGGATCCCCGCACCGTCCCTGGTGGTGACGGGGCTGCACGAGTAGACGAAGCGCGCCGCCTGCTCGACGGCCCCCGGATCCGTCTCCCGGGCGCCCGTGACCTGCCGGGCGCGTCCCGTGGCCCGCACGTCGGCGAGCACCGACAGGAACCGCCCCGAGTCCGGGTCCGGGAACGCCTCCCGGGCCGGCAGTCCCACCGACCGCGAGCCGAACAGCCTGGTGAAGGCCTCGTTCGTGTAGATCAACCGGTGCTCGGGCCCGGCGAGCAGCGCGACCGCCGCGATCGTCGCGTCGAACAGCTTCGGGTCCAGCGCCCATGCCGGACTCATCGCGGCCCCGCCGCGCCGGATGCGCCCGGGCCGAAGCCGCGCGCGACGCCCGGGACCCGCCTTCGTCCGAGGCCGTCACCGAAGGTCCGGCCGGGAGGCCCCGCCACGGAGGTCCGCCCGTCTCTCATCACACCAGCGCCGCGCATTTCCTCATCTTCCCTGGTCAACCGGCTCGTCCCGCCGCGCCACGCGGGCTCGGGAAGGCCCCGGCCCGAGAGCGGCGCCGGGGAGCGACCCGGTCGTGCCGCCGATCCTGGATACTGCTGCGATGCAGCAGACGCCGCCGCCCGTGGGGCCCGAACCCATATCGGCGGACCCTCCGCACCGCACGGACCGCACCCTGCTGACCCAGTCCTGGCTCGACCTGGCGTTCCTGCACTGGCCGGTGGAGCCCGCCGAGGTGGCGCCGCTGCTGCCGGCCGGTACGGTGCCGGACACCCTCGACGGGGTCACGTACGTGGGGCTCGTGGCGTTCCGGATGCACCGGGTCGGCTGGTTCCGGCTCCCGGGGATCCCGTACCTCGGCAGCTTCCCCGAGACGAACGTCAGGCTGTACTCCGTCGACGGGCACGGGCGCCGCGGGGTGGTGTTCCGCTCGCTCGACGCGTCCCGACTGCTTCCGGTGGCCATCGGCCGATGGGGGTTCCGGATCCCCTACGTCTGGTCGAGGATGAGCGTCCTGAGCGACGGCTCCACCGTGACGTACCGCAGCAGGCGGCGGTGGCCCGGGCCGCGCGGGGCGCACAGCGCGATCACGGTGGACGTCGGGGAAGCGGTCGAGGAGCCCACGGCGCTGGAGCACTTCCTCACCGCGCGGTGGGGCATGCACAGCTCCCTCCTGGGGCGACCCCTCTACCTCCCCAACACCCACCCGCGCTGGCCGCTGCACCGGGCCCGGCTCGTCTCCCTGGACGAGAGCCTCCTCGCCGCCGCGGGACTCCCCCGCCCCCTCGGCGAGCCCGTCAGCGTGCTGTACTCCCCCGGCGTCCCGGTCCGGTTCGGCGGTCCGCCCCGGCGGCCGTACGGCGTGGGCATCCCGCACCAGAGAAGGGCCGGCGACGACTGACCCGCGACGGTCCGGCGGCCGACCCGCGTCGCACGCCCTGCCGGTCCGGTCGGGGCCCGTCGGGGCCTCCCGCCGCCGCGCCCGCCGGTCGGTGCGTGATCGGGGTCGGACGCGCGACGGTCGGCGGGTGAACTCACGGGCCGCGGCGGTGAGGATGGTCGTCATGGACCCCGAACTCGAAGCGTTCGTCCCGTGGTTCCCCCGGAACGACCTGAGCGACCCGCTCGCCGCGCGCGTGCGGTTCGCCGAACTGGCCGCCGCGGTACCGGTCGACGTCACCGGCCTGGAGATCCAGGACCGCACCGTGCCCGGCGACCCCGACGTGGCCGTACGGATCTACCGCCCCGCCGAGACCCGGGGGGCCGTCGTCTGGCTGCACGGCGGCGGCTTCGTCATGGGTGGCGTGGACACCGAGCACCCGTGGGCGGCGCGGATCGCCACCGCCTCCGGTGCGGTGGTGATCTCGGTGGACTACCGGCTGTCCCCCGAGCACCGGTTCCCGGCGGCCCTGGACGACGCGTACGCCGTCCTGACCTGGGTGGCCGGACACGCCGACGAGCTCGGCGTCGATCCGGAGCGGGTCGCGGTCGGCGGGCACAGCGCCGGCGGCTGCCTCGCGGCCGCGGTGGCGCTGCGGGCACGCGACCTCCAAGGGCCGCCGATCCGCTTCCAGTTGCTCAACCAACCGGGGCTCGACGACCGGCAGGAGACCTGGTCGCAGCGGAACTTCACCGACACGCCCTGGTTCCACCGGGCCAAGGCCGCCGCCGCGTGGCGGCACTACCTGGGTTCCCAGGCCGCCACGCCGTACGCGGCCCCCGCACGCGCCACGGACCTCGCCGGTCTGCCACCGGCCTACATCGCCACCGCGGAACTCTGTCCGAACCGCGACGAGGACATCGCGTACGCCCTCCGTCTCATGCGCGCCGGCGTGCCGGTCGAACTGCACCAGTGGCCGGGCACGTTCCACGGCTCCCAGGCGATCCTCTCCGCCGATGTGTCCCAGCGGCAGAACGCCGAACTCGGCGCCGCGCTGCGCCGCGCGCTGTCCGAGTGAGCCGCGGGCCGCGACACGCACGAGGACGGGACGACACGTGTCCCGCGTACGGGGACGGGACGGCTCTCGTCCTCCCCATCCCATCCCGCCCCGAAAGGACGGACATCATGAAGATCCGACGTGTGCTGCGTGGAAGTGTGGCCGCGCTCAGCGCGTGTGCCGGGCTGGTGGCAGCGGTGCCCGCTCCCGCCGCGCCGCCGACCGGGCCGACGGGGCCGACGGGCTACACGAGCCCGGCGGTGGACGGCACGAGCCCGGCGAGGAGCGGCACGGACCACGCGACGACCGTCCTGGATCCCGCGAACCTGCAGTCCGCGATGGACGCCGTGCACCGCGCCGGAATCCCGGGCGTGTTCGGCGAGGTGCGGGACGGGGGCCGGACCTGGCGCGGCGCCTCGGGAGTGGCCGATGTCGCCACGGGCCGTCCCGTCCGGCCCGGCATGCGGCAGCGCGTCGGCAGCATCACCAAGACCTTCACCGCGGCCGCGGTCATGCAGCAGGTCGAACAGGGCCGTATCCGCCTCGACGCGCCGATCGGCGACTACCTGCCCCACCTGGTGCCGGGAGAACGCGGCAGGAGCATCACGGTCCGCATGCTGCTCAACCACACGAGCGGCATCCCCGATTACCTGCCGTACGCCTTCCCCTCCCTCCAGGGCTTCCCCACCTCGCCCGACGTCTCCGCCGACAGCCTGGACGACAACCGGTTCCGGCGGTTCCGGCCGGCCGAGCTCATCGCGATGGGGCTCGCGGCACCGCCCACCGGCGCACCCGGAGGCCCCGTCGGCGTGTACTCCAACTCCAACTACCTCCTCCTGGGCGAACTCCTGGAGCAGGTGACCGGAACCCCGGCCGAGGAGTACATCACCCGCCACGTCATCGCCCGGGCCGGCCTCCGCCACACCGAGTTCCCGACCGGCCCCCGCGTCAGGGGACCGCACCCGCGCATGTACGAGGCCTTCTACGGCGTCATCGACCCGCCGCGCGACTACAGCGTCTACGACATGTCCTGGGTGGGCACGGGTGCCGCCCTGGTCTCGACCATGCCGGACGTCAACCGCTTCTACGCCGAGCTGCTCGCCGGGCGCATCGTCGGCCCGGCGTCGCTGGCGGAGATGCAGCGCACGATCCCGGTCCGCGCCCTCGACGGGTCGACGGTCGACTACGGCCTCGGTCTCCACCGGTTCGCCCTCCCCGGCTGCGGCACCTTCTGGGGCCACGACGGAACCGTCTGGGGAGCCGGCACGATGACCATGACCAGCGCGGACGGCACCCGTCAGATGTCCGTGGCCGTCAACCTCATCCGCTGGAACAAGCCGGACGCCTCCGGCCGGCCGCAGCCCCATCCCATCGACGGAGCGCTGAGGACGCTGTACCGGACGGCGATGTGCGACTGATGCGGCGCGTCCGCGGCGAGTCGGCAGCCGTCCGCCGCGGACCCGGCAGTGGTCCGTCGTAGACCCGGCAGTGGTCCGCCGCAGAACCGGCAACCGTCCGCCGCAGACCTGGCAACCGTCCGCCGCGGACCCGGCAACCGTCCGCCGCGGACCCGGCGTCCGCGATCACGTCTCGTCGTGGAGGAGTTGCCAGGTCGTCAGGGCGACTCTGGCGCGCATGAGTTCCGTGGGATCGGTGAGGTCGATGCACAGGGAGGTGCCGATGTGGTCGAGGCGGCGGGCGACGGTGCTGTGGTGGAGGTGGAGGGAGTCGGCGGCGCGGCGGAGGGAGCCGGTGGCGCAGTAGGCCTCCAGGGTTTCGAGGTCCTCGGGGTTGCGGGCGAGGTGGGCGAGGGCGGTGACGTCGGGGTTGGCCCGCGCGGCGGCCTCGGGGACTTCGGCCAGGAGTGCCAGGGCGCCGAGGGCGCCGTGGGGGACGACGGGCCGGCGCGGGGTGGTGAAGCGGAGGGCGGTGCGGGCCTGCCGCCAGGAGCGGTCGGGGGTCTCGGCGGTGCCGATGCCGGCGCGGACGCCGGAGGGGAAGGCGTCCTGGGCGACGGTCGTCGCCAGGATGACGCCGACGTCGGCCACGACGGCCGCCTTCACCGGGCGGGCGGGGCAGATCAGGGCGCCGATCCGGTCGAGCGGGAGCCGCGAGCGTACGGCGACGACGCGGACGGGCAGGTCGGGGGCGAAGCCCAGGAGGCGGAGGGCCCGGGCCCGGCCCGCCTCGTCGCAGCCCGCGCTGACGACGAGTTCGACGAGGGCCGGGTCGGCCATGGTGGTCCGGGCGGGGCCGTAGCGCTCGACGACGGCCGCGGCGGCGAGGGCGAGACGGTCGAGGAGGACGTCGTCGAACACGCCGGGTGGGCCCGGGCGTTCCACCCAGACCGTGCCGATCTCCTCGTCGTCGAGGGTGATCGGCGCCGTCGCCGAAGCGGCTGCCTGCGGTCCCGTCGCGTCCCTGCCGTCGGGTGCGACGCGGATCGACCGTCCGGTGCCGTGCAGTCTGATGCCGGCCACGCATTCGGCGAGACCCGCCGAGGCCCGGGCGAGCGCGGGCAGGTCCACCCGGCGGCGCATCAGGGTGTCGTAGAACGCGACGACGCGGATGGCGCCTTCGCTGTGCGGGTCCAGTTGCGACAGCCGTTCGGCCAGTGCCTCCATGCCAGGAGAATAGGGTTCCGCGGTGGCGCGCGGGGGCGCCGGTCGGCGCGCGATCGGCGGGGGACGCGCGACGGTCGGCGGGTGACGGGTCGGGGGGCGGCCGGTGAGGATGACCGTCATGGACCCCGAACTCGAACCGTTCATCCCGTTCCTCCCGCAGACCGACCCCGCCGACCCGGTCGCCACCCGCAGGACGTTCGCCGCGCTGGCCGCCGCGCGGCCCGCGCCGGACACCACGGACTTGGAGATCGAGGACCTCACGGTTCCGGCCGATCCCGACGTGGCGGTACGGATCTACCGGCCGCGCCGGGCCCAGGGCGCCGTCGTCTGGCTGCACGGCGGCGGCTTCGTCTTCGGGGACCTGGACACCGAGCATCCCTGGGCCGCCCGCGTCTCGGCCGCGTCCGGCGCCGTCGTCGTCTCGGTCGACTACCGCCGCTCCCCCGAGCACCGTTACCCGGCGGCCCTCGACGACGCCTACGCCGTCCTGAACTGGACCGTGGACCACGCCTCCGAACTCGGCGTCGACCCGGGCCGCATCGCCGTCGGCGGCCACAGCGCCGGCGCGGGACTGGCGGCCGGCGTCGCCCTGCGGGCCCGCGACGAGCAAGGACCGCCGATCCGCTTCCAACTCCTCAACCAGCCCGGCCTCGACGACCGCCAGGACACCTGGTCCCAGCGGAACTTCACCGACACCCCCTGGCACGACCGCGACAGGCTCACCGTCATGTGGCGCCACTACCTGGGCTCCCGGCCCGCCACCCCGTACGCCGCCCCCGCCCGCGCCACCGACCTCTCCGGCCTGCCCCCGGCCTACGTCTCCACCGCCGAGTTCGACCCCCTCCGCGACGAAGCCATCGCCTACGCCCAGCGCCTCATGCAGGCCGGTGTCCCGGTCGAACTCCACCACTGGCCCGGCACCTTCCACGGCTCCCAAGCGCTCCTCTCCGCCGCCGTCTCCCAGCGCCAGAACGCCGAACTCGCCGCCGCCCTGCGTCGCGCGCTGGCGGGGTAGGTCGCGAGCGGGAACGGGCCGATCGGGTGCGATCGGGTGCGATCGGACCAGGGGTATTCCCCGTCGACCCATCGGAATCCCGATGGCGGGCATCGGGTTCTCCATTGGTGGGGTGTTCGCGACGGGTCTACGTTCGAGGACATCGCCGCACTGATGGTCCGGAAGGGACGCGTCGGGGTGGGCGGTGGTGATTCCCCGGGCCCGGAGGGCCCGCATCCGGGCCCGTATTCCTTGGAGCGAGAGCATGTCGAAGATTCTTTTCGTGATGACCGGTGCCGACCACTGGACGCTGAAGGACGGTACGAAGCACCCGACCGGCTTCTGGGCGGAGGAGGCGGTGGCGCCCTACGAGGCGTTGACGGCGGCGGGTCACGAGATCGTCGTGGCGACGCCGGGCGGTGTGGTGCCGACGGTGGACCGGGGGAGCCTGGCGCCGGAGGCCAACGGCGGACAGGAGGCGGCGGACAGGATCGCGGCGGTGCTCGCGTCGATGGACGAGCTGGAGAAGCCGATCCGACTGGAGGACGTGGAGCTGGGCGAGTACGAGGCCGTCTTCTACCCGGGCGGGCACGGTCCGATGGAGGACCTGGCGGTGGACGCCGTGTCCGGGAAGCTGCTGATCGAGGCGCTGGAGTCCGGGAAGCCGCTGGCGGTCGTCTGCCACGGGCCGGCCGCCCTGCTGGCGGCGACGCGGCCCGACGGCGGCAATGCGTTCGCCGGGTACGAGGTCGCCGCGTTCACCGACGACGAGGAGACGCAGGCGGGGTTCGCGGACAAGGCGAAGTGGCTCCTGGAGTCCCGCCTGGTCGAAGCCGGTGTCCGGGTGCGGGTGGGCGAGCCGTGGGCTCCCAACGTGGTCGTGGACCGCAACCTGGTCACCGGGCAGAACCCCGCCTCCTCCGCGCCGCTCGCGGCCGAGGTCGTCAAGATGCTGGGCTGACCGGGGCGACGCCTCCCGGTCGGATCGTCTGCGGCGCGCACCCCGCACCCATAGAGGGATCGATAGGGTGACGGGGTGGCGCATATGAATTCCGATGGCACCGCACCGGTGTCGCCGTCCGGCATCGCCCCCGTGTCGGACCTGAACCTGCTGCGTACGTTCCTGGCGGTCTATCGCTCCGGCTCGTTCACGGCCGCGGCCGGGCTGCTCGGCCTGTCGCAGCCGACGGTGACCGCGCAGATCCGTTCACTGGAGCGCCAGACGGGCCGGGAACTGTTCGCGCGGCTGCCGCGGGGTGTCGCGCCGACGCCGGTCGCCCATGACCTGGCGGCGCGCGTGGCCACGCCGCTGGACGCGCTCGCCGCCGCGACGGGGCACGACGACGCGCGCGACGAACGGGCCGCGCCGGTCCATCTGGCCGGGCCCGCCGAACTGCTCTGTATTCGGGTGATGCCCGCGCTCGCCCCGCTGGCCGCCGAGGGCGTGCGGCTGCGGGTGGCGCCGGGGCTGACGGAACCCCTCCTGGACGAGCTGCGGGCGGGCCGGCACGACCTGGTCGTCGCGACGTTCCGGCCGCGCGGGCGGACGCTGGTCGCCGTACCGCTGATGGACGAGGAGTTCGTGCTCGTGGCCGCCCCGGTGTGGGCCGACCGCCTCGGGGAACGCCTGACCGGGGAGGGGCCGTCGGCGCTGCACGCCGTGCCGCTGGTCGCGTACGCGGAGGACGTGCCCATCGCGCGCCGCTACTGGCGGCACGTCTTCGGCGCCCGGCTGTCCTGCCCCGCCGCCGTCACCGTGCCCGACCTGCGCGGCGTCCTCGCGGCGGTCGTCGCCGGGGCGGGCTTCACGGTCCTGCCGCGCTACCTCTGCGAAGCCGAACTCGCCTCGGGCGCTCTCGCGCTGCTGCACGAGCCCGAGGAACCGCCCATCAACACCGGCTATCTCGTCCAGCGCCCCGGGCGGCCGGACAATCCCGATGTCGTCCGGGTCCGCGATCTGCTGGTCGACGCGGGGCGGAGCTGGTGATCCGGCGGGTACGGGGCGGGCGACCGCGGCGGGCCGGGGTCAGGCGGCGGGGGTGAGGGGGATGGCGGCGGAGAGGACCGTGCCCTCGCCCGGGGTGGATTCGACGGTGAGGGTGCCGCCGAGCTGTCGGGCGCGGACGCGCATGGCGGGCAGGCCGTGGCCGCGGACGCCGCCGGGGGTGTCGGCGGGGTCGAAGCCGCGGCCGTCGTCGGCGATGTCGAGGACGACCTGGTCGTCGAGGTAGGTGAGGGTCAGGGCGGCGGATTCGGCGCCGGCGTGTTCGCGGATGTTGGCGAGGGCGCCCTGCGCGATCCGCAGCAGCGCGGACCGCACCCGCTCGGGCAGCGGGGTGCCGGGGGCTCCGTCCTGGTGGAAGCGGACGCGGAGCGTGTCGGAGGCCTCTCGGTCGGCGAGGCCGCGCAGGGCGTCTTCGAGGGTTCGCCCGTCGGCGAGGTCGGCGGGGGCGAGGTCGTGGACGAAGCGGCGGGCCTCGGTGAGGTTGCGCTCGGCGATGGTCTCGGCGGTACGGATGTGGCGGCGGGCGGCCACCGGATCGCTGTCCCAGAGCCGGTCGGCGGCCTGGAGCAGCATCTGCTGGCTGGACAGGCCCTGGGCGAGGGTGTCGTGGATCTCCATCGACAGCCGCTGCCGCTCCGCGAGCGTCCCTTCGCGCCGCTCGGTCGCGGCGAGTTCCCTGCGGGTGCGGACGAGGTCGGCGATGACCGTGCGCAGCCGGTCGGCCTGGCGCTGGGAGTAGACGAAGACCGCGGTGGCGACGGCGGCGCCGGCCGGCGGGGCGAACAGCAGGTTGGGGTCGAAGCCGAAGCGCAGCCGCAGCTTCATCTGTCCGGCCACGACGCAGGCGGTGATCAGGGCGGCCAGGAGGATCGCGGATCGGGTGCGGAGGGACCGCAGGCCCGTGTAGTAGAGCGGCACGGCGCACCAGGCGAAGCTGGGCGCGAGCACGACCAGGGTGAACCAGGAGCCGATCACGGCGGCCAGCCAGAGGCCGTGGGTCGCGGTGCGCCTGCCCGATGCGGGGGTCCGCCGGGGGCCGAGGATCGGGCCGAGGACGTAGAGGAGGGCCAGCGCGACGGTGAGGACGACCACCCAGGGGGTGGCGGGGGCGCCGGGGTGGACCATCAGGTAGCGAGTCAGCGACGAGCACAGGAGGACGAAGAACGCCACGTGCATCACGGTCGCGAGCCAGCCGGCGTCGGGATCGGCGTCCTCCGTGTCCAGGGGCCACCGTTCGTTCGTCCGCACCGTTCGCTCCTCGTCTCCGGCCGTGTCCTCGGGGCCAGATTATCCGGAATGATCTATTCCGAATCAACCGATCGGCTGACCCCCGCGTCCCCCACCGGGCGCGCCGGGCAGAGCCTCCAGGTCGACCGGAACGGCCCGCGTCCGCCCCCAGGATGGATGTCAGAGCGGGAACGCAGAGGCTTCCCGGGCCCCGAGGGGCGATCACCAAGGAGCTGAAGACCATGAAGAAGCTGTCCCTGCGCACCCGTGTCCTCACCGGTACCGTCGCCGCCGGTGCCCTCGCCGCCGGTACGTTCGGCGCCGTCTCCGCCAACGCCGCCACGCCGACCGCCGCCCCCGCCGCGGTCACCGCCGATGCCGCGAACGCGAACACGACGCAGTCGACGCACCTGACGATCGAGGCCGCGACCAAGGCCGCGCAGGCCGCCCTCGACGCCGCCGAGAAGGAGAACCAGCGCGTCTCCGTCGCCGTCGTCGACCG
>NZ_JBHJQI010000015.1:0-95900 GCF_042262805.1 Streptomyces sp. NPDC056361 | reverse complement strand
GGTCGCCCGCTAATTTTTTTTAAACCACACACACCGCGGGGGGCCACCCCCCAATCCGCCCCCCCCCCCCCGCCCCCTCCCCCCCCCCCCCCCGGGGCCCCGCCGCCGTCCCCACGGCGACGGCTCCCGCCACGCCCGTCCTACCCGGGCTCCTCCGCGCGGCCTACAGGATCCCCTCCGCACCGGACACCCCGCCCGGCTCCGTCCACGGGCGGAGCTTCTCCGGGTTGCGGACCGCCCAGATGCGCGTGACGCGTCCGCCGTCGAGGTCGAACGCCGCGACCGTCACGGTCGTGCCGGAGTGCTGCGCGACCAGCCCGGGACGGCCGTTGACCGAGCGCTCCAGGAGCGTCAGCCCGGGGGCCTTGTCGGAGATGTGGATCAGGTACTGGGCGATGAGGTCACCGCCCTCGACCGGGCGCAGGACGGTACCGACCAGGCCCCCGCCGTCGGCGGTCATCGTGGCGGCGGGATCGAGGAGGCCGACGAGGGCCTTGATGTCCTTCGCCTCCCAGGCCTCCTTGAAATCCCGCACCAGGGCGGCCTGGCCCGCCGCGGGTGCCGCCGCGGCCTTCGCGTCGCGGACCCGCCGCCGCCCCGAGGTCGCCAGTTGTCGGCAGGCCGCGGGGGTCCGGCCGACGATGCCGGCGACCTCCGGGAAGGGGTAGCCGAAGACGTCGTGCAGGATGAACGCCACGCGCTCGGCCGGAGTCATCGACTCCAGGACGACGAGGAAGGCCATGTTCACCGACTCGTCCAGGGTGACCCGGTCGGCCGGGTCGGCCGGCTCGGCCCCGCCGTCTCCGGACCGTCCGCTGAACCACTCCGTACGGTCGGGCAGCGGTTCCGGCAGCCACGCCCCGACGTAGCGTTCGCGCCGGGCCCGCGCGGAGCCGAGCACGTCCAGGCAGATGCGCCCCGCGACCGTCGTCAGCCAGGCACCGGGCGACTCGATCGCCTCCTGCTGGCGCCTCGTCATCGCGTACCAGCGGGTGTACGTCTCCTGTACGGCGTCCTCGGCCTCGGCCAGCGAACCGAGCAACCGATAGGCGAGATTGGTGAGGTGGCGCCGCTCGCCGACGACGACCTCGCCCGGATCGGGCCCGCGCCGGTCCTGCGCCTGCTCGGCTGTGGTGCTCATGCTCGCGACCGCTCCCTCGTTCTCCTCGCGCGCCCCGACGTCCGGCACGATGACATGATCATCTCACCCGTGGACGTGACCGGCGTCTCACTCACACTTCGCGCCCCTGCGTCGTCGAACCATCGAGAACGTACCGATCCACCGCCGCGAGGCAGAAGAGGGGACCGCACCATGGCCACCAACACCACGGCAGCACAGCGCAGTCACACCTTCCTGCGGGTCTCGATCGCCCTGCAGACCCTGACCCTGTTCCTCCAGGCGGTCTCCGCGGGCCTTCTGCTGTCCACGTCGTACGGCGAGCTGCTCCACGGCGTCGGCGCCCGCGTCATGTACGGCGCGACCATGCTGTACGTCATCGCCGCGATCCTCGCCTGGCGGCCTGGCGGCGGTTCACCCCGCCCCATCCTCCACTCCTCCGGCTTCCTCGTACTCGCCTCGGCGCAGGTCGTGTTGGGCATCGCCCGCGTGCCCTCCGTCCATGTCCCCCTCGGCGTCCTCATGTTCGGCCTCAGCGTCCTGGCGCTCGGCCGCACGCTGACCACCGGCGCGACGGCCCGCGCCGCCGCCCGCGCGTAGCCGCCCCGCCCCGTGCCGGGCCCGCCGCACGAAAGCCGCGGACGCGTCAGCAGGAGCGCAGCACGTCCATGACGGGTCCCGCGAGTGGCTGCAGGCGGCGGGTGCGGAGGTCGAGGACGGGGGTGGGGTGGGAGACGGCGTGGGAGGCGAGGAGGGTCATGAGGGGCCAGAGGGCGGGGGAGCGGGGTGGGAGGGGGAGGGTGTGGCCGTCGGGGGTGACGACCCGGGCGGTGGTGACGCCGGCGAGGAGGTTGGTGCGGGGCCAGTCGACGACGAAGGAGGTGCTGTCGGGGGTGGCGACGAGGACGACGTCCTGGGTGTGGTTGAGGACCGCGAGGTAGTTCATCGGCACGGTGAGCCGGCGGGACGCGTCGAACGGGGGCGATCCGTCCGCCGGGCGGATGCGGAGCACCGTGTCCAGGACCGGGCCGTGGACCTGGAAGGTGGTGGTGCCCGACATCCGGAGGAAGCGGGCGCGCACCAGGTGGCCGCCGCGCCGGGCCCAGCGGCGGCGGACGGAGCCGAAGGACCCTTCGCCGCCCGGGAGGGCGTCGGTGATCCAGCGGTCTTCCTCGCCCGGCTCGGAAGCGGGGGCCTGCTCCTCGGGGAACGCGCGGTACCGGTCGGCGAGGGCGGTGTAGCGGGCCGCCGTCTCCGGGTCCAGGCGTCCGAGGTGGATCGTGTCGCCGATCAGGGGGACACCGCCGGCGGCCCGGGAGAGGCGCATCTGCTCCAGCTGGCGGCCGGAGCGGCGGGTCAGATCGGTCACCCGGCCCTCCAGGTCGACCACGCGGCAGGTTCTGGTGCCCGCGAGGAGGGCGCTGCGCGGCCAGAGCGGGGTGACCTTCGCGGGGGTCGCCGGGTCCACGAAGACGGCGAGGCGGCCGGCCGTGACCGCCGACAGGCAGAGGGGCGGCACCCGCCACTCGTCCGTGACCTCGAACGGGCCCGTAGCCGCCGCTCCCTCGTCCCGGCGCACCCGCAGGCGAAGCCTGACCAGGGGGGTGAACTCGGCGGGGGCGTAGTCGCCGCCGTAGGTGGTGAACGTCGCCTCGTTGTCGGGTTCGTACCGGACGAGCGACGCCTCGACGACGTCGGCCCGCACCAACTCCGCCTGCGGCGGGCCCGCTTCGGAGCGGGGGGCCCAGAGCACGAAGCTGTCGTCGGCGTAGCCGGAGCTCGTGTCCTTCAGCCGGTCGCGGCGGGTGATGCGGGGGAACTCCTGGCGCGCGGCCCGGTGGGCCGTGACCGGAACGGCGGCCGAGACGGCCAGCCCGACGGCGAGTGGGATCCACGCCCAGTCGTCGCCCTCGGACCAGGCGATGTAGGCGATGACGAGGGCGAGCGGGCCCGGGAAGAGGCACAGGGCGGCGAAGAGGAGGTGGCCGATGAGCACCCCGGTGTAGCTGCGCATGGCCCCCCTGCCTCCGCCCGGTGCCGACGTGGGCACCGTATCCGGCCCGGTCGCGGCCGCGCACCCCTTTCGGCCGGGGCGGGGCGGGTGGGGCCCGGTCCCGTGCGGGACCGGGCCCTCGGGGGTCACGGTGCGGCGGGGACGGTGTCCTCGAAGGCGGTGCCGGCGGAGCGGTAGGCGCCGACCTTGGCGGCCACCTGCGCCGGGGTGAGGACCTGGTCCTTGACGTGGAGGACGTAGTCGACCTTCTGGTCGTAGGCGCGCGGGGAGGTCGACGTCTGGCCGGCGAGGTCGATCAGCCACTGGTTGAAGTTGATGGACATGGGGCGTTCGGGGAGGTAGCGGGCGTCGTGCCGGCCGAACTCCCGGCCGTCGACGTAGTAGACGACGGCGCTGTCGTCGATGGTGAGGACGAGGTCGTGCCAGCCGTCGTGGCTCGTCCGGGACTCGGAGTGCTGGTTGACGGCTTCCCAGGGGTCGGGGCGGTAGGTCTCCCAGGAGGTGGTGTAGAGGATGTTCGCGGGCTCGCCCCAGCCGCCGTTGGGCAGGTACTCGAAGTCGTACTCGGCGTAGTCGTCGGCCATGGGGGCCTTGAGGTCGTTGATGGTGAAGAAGGTCTGGACGACGCGGTCGCCGTCGGGTCCGGAGAGCGGCGCGTCGGAGAAGCGCACGCGCGCCGCGTAGGTGCCGTTCCGGAACTTCGTGGCGCGGGTGAGGATCTCGGTGTGCCGGGTGGACTCGCCGGTCCCGGCGGTGGAGGTCCGGAGGTTCATGATCGAGTTCGTGCCCTCCTTCGCGAAGGTGACGTTCTCCGGGGCCCAGGTGGCGCCCGGCACGCCGGGGCCGCCCGCGTTGGAACGCACGCTCCAGCCGTGGGCGTTGACGGCCGGGTCGGTGTGCCCCGTGTAGTCGAAGTCGTCGAAGAGCGCGGCGCCCGTGGGCGGCGGCGTGGTCGGGTCGGTCGGCGTGGGCGTCGGTGTGGGGTCGTCGCCGGTGGGGGAGGTGCCCCAGACCGGTGCGCCGGCCACGGTGGCGGTGACCTTGGACCAGGCGGAGTAGGCGGTCTGGGCCGGGCCGAAGGAGTAGTCGTCGTTCTGGTTCAGCGGCTGCCAGTCGGAGCGGTGGAAGCGCAGCTGCATGTCGCCGGTGTCCGCGCCCGGGGCGAGGGAACCGGCGCCGGCGGTGAAGCCGACCTCCAGGTAGCGGTCGGCGGTCGCGGTGGGGTGGGCGAGGGTGCCGAAGGTGCCGGTGAGGTTCGCGCAGCCCTTCACGGCCCAGGAGCAGGCGTAGGTGTACGAGGCTCCCGCGTCGGCCTTGAAGTAGTAGCGGACCTTGACCTGGCTCAGCGGGAGGCCGGAGGTGCCGGTGTTGACGACCTTCAGCCAGGGCTCGACCTGGTCGCTTCCGGTGGCGCTCTGCCGGTACTGGACGGTGACGGCCTCGCCGGCCGCCGCCGCCGGAAGCGCGGTGAGGGCGGTGGCGCCGAGCCCGGTCACCGCGGCGACGGCGAGCGCGGCACGGATCCGCGGCTTCCTGTTCCTCGACGGGTCGCTCATGACAAGTCCTCCTTGAGTGGGGTCCGGCCGGGGGCCGGGATCGTGGGGGAAAGACGGCGCGGCACCCCGAGGGCGTCGAGCCGGGTCCGGTGGTGGCGCAGGCGCTCCCGGAAGCCGGGCCAGTCGTGGCGGCCGGTCCAGACGACCTCGGCGAGCGCGCAGAGCCGGGGGAAGGTGAGGTATTCGGCGTGCGCGGTGGTGGGCACGTACTCGGTCCACAGCTGGGCCTGGGAGCCGAGGACCCGGGCCGCCTCCTCGGGGGTCCAGTCGGCGGGCGCCGGGTCGTTGCCGTGGACGGCCCGCAGGTCGACGACCTCGCCGGCCTGGCCGGGCGGTTCCGCCGGGCCGGCGGACTGGGGGTAGTCGAGGTACGTGGTGCGGTGGGGTGCCATGACGACCTCGTGGCCGCGGCGGACGGCGGTGCGCCCGTGCTCGGCGTCGCGCCACGGCATGACGGTGAAGTACCGAGGGAGGTCGGCGCCGTTCTCGGTCCAGCTGAGGGGCCGGCGGCCGGCGTCGAGCAGGTGGCGTCCGACCCGCTCCATGAACCAGCCGTGCAGGGCGTCGGGCCCCGGCAGGCCCTCGGCGGTGACCCTGCGGAGGGCGTCCGGGGAGGCGTGCCACTCGGTGGTGGGGCATTCCTCGCCGCCGATGTGGACGTACGGGGAGGGGAAGACGTCCATCACCTCGTCGAGGACGGTGCGGCAGAAGGCGAGGGCCTCGTCGTGGACGCCGAGGATGGTGTCGCAGACGCCCCACCGGTCCCACACCTCGTAGGTGCGGCCCGGGTGGTTGCCGAGTTCGGGGTACGCGGCGAGGGCGGCCCGGACGTGACCGGGCATCTCGATCTCGGGCACGACGGTGACGCCGCGCTCCGCCGCGTACGAGACCAGGCCGGCGAGTTCCGCACGGGTGTAGGCGCCGCCGTGCGGCAGGCCGCCGACTTCGGCGAGCCGGGGGAGGGCCGCGACCGGCATGCGCCAGCCCTGGTCGTCGGTGAGGTGGAGGTGGAGGACGTTGAGTTTGTGGAGGGCGAGGAGGTCGACGTACCGCCGGAGGTAGGAGACGGGCCGGAAGCGGCGGGCGACGTCGAGCATGGAGCCGCGCCAGGGGAAGCGGGGGACGTCGGTGATCTGCGAGCAGGGGATCGACCAGGCGACGCCGGGCACCGGGTCCGTGAGGAGGGCTTCGACGGGCAGGAGTTGGCGGAGGGTCTGGACGCCGGCCAGGAGGCCCTGCGGGCGGGCGGCCCGCAGCAGCACCCCCTCGGTGCCGACGGTCAGCCCGTACCCCTCGTCGCCGAGGCCGGTCAGGGCGCGGTCGAGGGCCAGGACGACGGAGCCGTCGGGGCGTGCGGGCAGCGTCAGGCCGGTCGCCGGTGCGAGCAGGGTGCGCAGCAGGTCGGCCGCGCCCTCGGCGCCGGGCGTGACCTTGAGCGTCGTCGTGGCGTCGAAGGTGAACCGGCCGGGGAGGACCGTGAGGTGGGTGGGTTCGGGAACGATTCGGGGCGGGGGCATCGCGGTGCGTTATCCCTTCACGGCTCCGCCGGTCATCCCGGCGGCGACCCGGCCCTGCAGGACCAGGAAGAGGACGAGGACGGGCAGGGCGAAGAGGGTGGAGGCGGCCATGGTGGCGCCCCAGTCGGTGCCGAAGACGTTGGAGAAGGACGAGAGCCAGACGGGCAGGGTGCGGTCGTCCTGGTTCTTGATGATCAGCATGTTGGCGAAGGCGAACTCGTTCCAGGCGGTGATGAAGCCGAAGAGCGAGGTGGCCAGGAGTCCCGGGGCGAGCAGGGGCAGGGTCACCCGGCGGAACGCGCCGGCGCGGGTGCAGCCGTCGACCTGGGCGGCCTCTTCGAGCTCCGCGGGGACGCCGGCGAGGAACGAGCGGAGGGTGACGATGGTGAACGGCAGGGTGATCATGAAGTAGATCAGGCTGAGGGTCGCGAGCCGGTCGAGCAGGTCGGCGTCCCGGGCGATCACGTACATCGGGATCAGCAGCGCTTCCCAGGGCGCCACTTGCGCGAGGAACACCATCAGCAGGAAGCCGCGCCGGCCGCGCCAGCGCAGCCGCGCCACGGCGAACGCGGCGGCCAGCGCCACGACCAGGGCGAGCAGGACGCACCCGGCGGTGACGAGCAGGCTGTTGCGCCAGAAGGTCCAGAAGCCGTCCGCGGCGACGGCGTGCCGGAAGTGCTCCAGGGTGACGGCGCCGGGCAGGAACCGCGGCGTCTCGGACTGGATGTCGCGGGTGGGCCGGAAGGCGGTGAGGACCATCCAGTACACCGGGAAGACGGCGAGGGCGAAGACGAGCGTCGCCGCGGTGTTCAGGGGGATTCGGCGCAGGGCGCGCGGGGTCACCGTTCGGCCTCCTGTCGGAGCAGCTGGCGGAAGTAGGCGATGAGCACGGCGACGAGGAGGAGCACGGTGAGCGTGGAGACGGCCGCGCCCAGGTCGTAGCGGTGCAGGGACTGGGCGACCCGGTAGGCGTAGACGGGCAGGGTGGTGGTCGCCTCGCCGGGGCCGCCCTTGGTGACGGCCCAGATCTGGGCGAAGCACCGGAAGACCCAGATGACTTCGAGGCACAGGACGAGTCCGAAGATCGGCCTCAGCAGGGGGAGGGTGACCGACCGGAAGATCCGCCGGCCGTCGGCCCCGTCGAGCCGGGCCGACTCGTACAGCTCGGCGGGGACGGTGAGCAGGGCCGAGTGGAGGGTGATCGCGGCGAACGGCACCGACTGCCAGACCACCAGCAGGACCAGGACGGTGAACGCGGCGGGCCCGTCGGCCAGCCAGGAGTAGCCCTCGAAGGACTCGAACCCCAGCCGGACGAGCACCCAGTTCACCACGCCGAGGCGCGAGGCGAAGAGCCACTGGAAGACCGTCGTGGTGGCGATCACCGGGCTCGCCCACGCGAGGACGAGGCCGCTGGTCACCAGGATCCGCATCCGCCGGCCGAGCCGCTGCATCATCAGCGCGACCAGCGTGCCGATCACCATGATCAGCGTGACGTTCACCAGCGTCCACCAGAGCGTGCGCCGGACGACCTCCCAGAACTCGGGGTCGGCCAGCACGGTCCGGTAGTTGCGGAACCCCACGAAGTCCGCGCCGCCGCGGATGAGCTCGCCCATGCCGTACTCCTGGAAGGAGATCAGCAGATTGCGGGCCAGCGGGTATCCGAGGAGGAGGGCGCCGCCGAGGACGGTGGGGGCGATCAGGAGATGGGGCCGGAGGTCCGGCCCGTGGGGTCGCTTCACGAGCCGAGGGTCCGGGTGATGCTCGCGGACGCGGTCGCCGCCGCCCGTGCGGGATCGGTGCCGGTGAGCACGGCGGTCATGTACTGCTTGATGGGGTTGGTGGCCTCGACGGCGGCCCACTGCGGGGAGTTCGGCGTCGCCCGGCCCTGTGCGGCGCCGGCGGCCATGGCGGCGGTGCCCTCGTCGTCCTGGATGACGTGCGCGAGGGAGGTGCGGTTGGGGACGTAGCTCATCGTCTTCGCCATGTCCGTCTGCCACTTCTCGCCGGCCAGCGCCTTGACCACCTGGTAGGCGGCGTCGGGGTGGGTGGAGGCCTCGGGGACGATGAGGTCGGAGCCGCCGGTGAAGACCGCGCCGGGCTTGTCCGCCGTTCTGCCGGGGACGGGGAAGAAGCCGAGCTTCCCCTTGAGCGCGGGGTTGATCTCCTCGACGATCTTCGCTCCGCCGGGTACGGCGACGATCTGGGCGACGTCCCCCTTCGCGAAGACCTCGGCTTGCGGCGGCTTGGCCTCGTCGGAGTCCTTGGGGCCCTTTCCGAGGGCCTGGAGCCGCCGGTAGAAGTCCATTCCGGCGAGGGCCTGCGGGGTGTCGAGCGCGCCCTTCCAGGCGGCGCCGTCCTGGACGGCGAGGTCGCCGCCGGCCTCCCAGACGAAGCCGGACAGGGTGTACCAGTTCTGCCCGGGGAGGTAGATCCCCTGCGTGGCGCCCTCGTCGAGCTTCGCGGTGACGGCCAGCCACTCGTCCTGCGTCTTCGGCGGCGCGGTGATGCCGGCCCGGGCGAAGAGGTCCTTGTGGTAGATGACGACGCGGTTGGCCGCGTACCAGGGGATGCCGTACTGCCTGCCGTCGACCTTGCCGGGTCCGGCGAGTCCGGGAAGCCAGTCGGCGCCGTTCAACTCGCCTGCCTTGTCGCTGAGATCGCGTAGGCCGCCGCTCGCCGCGTACTGCGCGACCTGGGTGTTGCCGACCTCGATGACGTCCGGGGCGTCCTTGCTGGCGAGGGCGGCGGTGACCTTCTCGCCGATGCCGTCCCACTCCTGGATCTGGATGTCGAGGTCGATGTCCGCGTGCTCGGCCTCGAAACCGGTCCGGAAGCGGGTGAGGAACGCGTCGGTGACGCTGTCCTTCATGATCCAGACGGTGACCTTCTCCGGTCCGCCGGAGGCTGCCGGGTCGTCCGGGGCGCTGCAGGCCGTGGCGGCCAGGGCGACGGCCGCGACGAGGGCGAGGGGGCCGGAGGCGGGGCCGGCGAGGAGGCCTGCGGGAGGACGGATCTTCAACGGGCACCTCGATGTGTAGTTGACCAATTGGTCAAGTGGTCAGGTGTGTGACCAGAAGGTGGCATGGACCAGTGGAGCCGTCAATCCCCTGAAAAACATGTGCTGTTCACCCGGTGACAGGTCGGCTCGTTCGGTTAGCATCTGCCTTACCAGTTGACCAGTCAGGGAGAGTGGCATGAAGGACGGCTCCTCCAGCGGGGTGCTGAAGAGGGAGCGGGTGAGGGAACACCTGCTGGGCCTGATCGAAGGCCTCGGCCCCGGCGACCCGATCCCCTCCGAGCGCACCCTCTGCGCCACCCTGGGCGTCTCGCGACCCACGCTGCGCGCCGCCGTCGACGAGCTCGTCGCCACCGGCCTGCTGGTGCGCGAGCACGGCCGGGGCATGTTCGTCGCCCCCGCGAAGATCACCCAGCAACTCGCCCCGGGCGACGCGGCCTTCGCCGTCCCCCGGGCCTCGGGCGACTGGTCGAGCACCGTCCTGGAGGCCGCCACCGTCCGGGCCGGCGCCCGCATCGGCCGCAGGCTCCGCCTCTCGCCCGCCGCCGAGCTGCTCTACGTCGCCCGGCTCCGCCTCGTCGACGGCGCCCCCATGGCCATCGAGCACCTGCACATCCCGGCCGACCTCGTCGGCGCCACGCTGAGCCCGGAGGAGCTGGAGGCGGGCGACCTCTACGACCACCTGCGGGAGCACCACCGCGTCCACGTCCAGGAGGCCACCCAGTCGATCGAACCCACCGTCGTCAGCGAGGACGAGGCCGCGCTCCTGGACGTTCCCGTCCTCTCGCCCGCGCTCCTGATCGAACGCCTCACCCTGGACACCGCCGGCCGGCCCGTCGAGTACGTCCACTCGGTCTACCGGGGCGACCGCTACCGGATCGTCTCCCGACTCGACTTCACCCGCGACGGCCTCGTCACCTCGTCGACCGAGGGAGATGCATACTGACCTGCGGCGGGGACGCGCATCGGGGAGGGCACGGGATGGAACTGAAGCGGGAGCGGGTACGGGAGCATCTGCTGGCCGTGATCGACGGCCGCCGTCCCGGCGACGCCATCCCCTCCGAACGCACCCTCTGCGCCACCCTGGGCGTCTCGCGACCCACGCTGCGCGCCGCCGTCGACGAGCTCGTCGCCACCGGCCTGCTGGTGCGCGAGCACGGCCGGGGCATGTTCGTCGCCCCCGCGAAGATCACCCAGGAGCTGGTCGCCGACGACCGCGCGGCGAGCGCTCCCCGCAGCCCCGGCAGCTGGACGAGTACGGTGCTCGAACTCCGCACCGTACGGGCCGGCGCGCGCATCGGCCGCCGACTCGCGCTCTCCCCGGCGGCGGAGCTGGTGCACGTCACCCGCCTCCGGTACGTCGACGGCACGCCGATCGCCCTGGAACAGCTGCACGTCCCCGCCGATCTGGTGCCCGGCCTCACCGTCGCCGACATGGAGGGCGGGTTCTACGCCCACCTGCGCGAGCGGCGCGGCATCCGGACCGCCCACGCCGTCCAGTCCATCGAGCCGACCGTCCTGAGCGAGGAGGAGGCGGCACTCCTGGAGGTACCCGTCCTCTCGCCCGCGCTGCTCTTCGACCGCGTCACCTCCGACACGGCGGGCCGACCGGTCGAGTACGTGCGGTCGCTCTACCGCGGCGACCGCTACCGCGTCGTCACCCGGCTCGCCCTCGGCGACACCGCCCCCGACCACCCGGCGGCCGACGCGGCACGGGGCGGCGCGTGGTGGGGGACGGTGGAATGACCGAAGCGGGCGCAGGCCGACGGGAGACGGACCTGCGCCCGCCTCGGGGCGGGCCCGGGCATCAGGAGAGGGACCTCGCCCGGGGCGGGCCCGGGCGTCAGGAGAGGGACCTCGCCGGCGCGGGCCCGGGCGTCAGGAGACGGACCTGCCGAAGAACTCCAGCTCCGCGACGGCGACCTGCTTGCGCGGGTCCGCCCGCCACGCCGTGGCCAGGACGAGGCGCACCGACAGCGCGTCGCGCACCCGGAGGTCGACGCGCTGGGTGCCGCCGTCGTTGATGCGGTGGTGCGAGACGTGCGTCTCGCCCGAGGAGTCCCGGACCACGAGGTCGAACGTCCGCGGCGTCGCCTGCCCGTCCGCCTGAGTCGTGTTCTTCGAGCTGCCGGGGGTGATCAGCAGGCTCAGCAGATCGGTCGGCTCGGCGAACGCGGCCTCCAGGTACTGCCCGGCCGAGTCGCCCGCGTACCCGGTGCCCCACCAGGTGTTGGAGTAGCCGTCGCCCGCCAGCTTCGGGTCCCGCTTCGCGGCCGAGTGCGAGGCGGTCCAGGAGACGGGATGCACCGGGACCCGGGTGGCGAAGTGGTCCTGGACCGCGCGGGCGGCCGGCGGCCCGCCGACGATCCCGCCGACGACCACGGCCACCACCGCCGTCGCGATCAGGGCGCGGACGATCCACCGGCTGCGGTCCCGCGCGAGCCCGGGTCGCCGCCCCGCGTAGGGGCCCTCGGCGTCGGACAGCCGCTCGGGAACCATGGGCGTCGCGCAGAAGCGGCAGAAGTGACGGCCCGGAGTGTTGGCGAGCGAGCAGGCCGGGCACGGCGTGCCGCCCTGCACCGGCACGGCCGCCTCGGCCGGCCGCACCGCCGGGCGCGCCGCCTCCGGGCGCGCGGGCAGCACCGGCGCGGCGACGGCCGGCTCGGCGGGCCGGTTTCCCGGGACCGGGACGAGCAGCGCGCGCACGAGCGTGTCCGACGGCCCGTCGGACGCGGGCCTCGCCTCCGGTACGGGGGCGGGCGCGGCTGCGGACGTCGGCGCGGACGCCGGGGCCGGCGTCGGCGCCCGCCCCTCCGATGCCGCCGTGACGGCCGGCAGCGGCGCGGTGACCTCCTCGGGGCCGACGGCCGGCGGGCCGGCGGGTGCGGCGGAGTCCGAGGTGCCGGCACCCGACGCCTCGACACCCGACGCGGCCGTGCCGGCGGCGGGCGGCTCCGAAGCGTCCGGGGCACCAGGGACCTCGGTACCGGCAGGCGCGCCGGTGCCGCGCGGGGCGTCCGGAGCCGCACCGGCCCCGGCGGGGGCGCCCGGCTCCGCGCGGCCCGCGCCCTCCGGCGACACCGCATCCCGAGTCGATCCGGACTCCGATCCGGATGCCTGGTCGGACGTCGGGCCGGACCGGCCGTCGCCGGGCGCTCCCGCCGGAGACGGACGGGCCGCGGCGGGCGCCGTGTCGGCCTGGGCGGGCCGGTCGGCGGTGGCCGCCGCTCCGGCCGGGGTGTCCCAGCGCAGGAACGCTCCGCAACTGTCGCAGAACGACTGGTCCGCCGTCCGCACCGGGCTCGCGCAGTCCGGGCAGGGGCGGGTCTGGGGCGCGTCACTCATGGGGGTCAGGCTCCTTCGGAGGTACGGGAAGCGGTCACCGAGACCGTGAACGGCAGATGGGCGGGGCGGGCCGCGGCCACGACCGCGCGCAGCCGGTGCGGATCCACGGAGGCGGGATCGGCGACCCGCAGGACGACGTGCAGCCCGGCCGCGGGAGTCCCCGGGAACGGGCCCAGCGGAGCGGCGGACCAACTCGCGCCCCCGCTCTCGGTGATCTCCGCGGGGACGCCGAACGCCAGCCGGACCGCCGCCGCGAGACCCTGCCGGGTGCCGCGCACCCGGTGCAGCGCGACGGCGGTGGCGACCGCGTGCCGGCGCAGCGGCAGCGGCTCGCTGCCGTCCAGCTCGGCGCCGACCCAGGTCGCGAGGTAGTCCACGAAGTCGGCCGGGGCGAGCGCCGGCGAGAAGTACGCCTCCAGCGAGTCCAGGACGTTGAACAGCGGAGCGAGGACGACGTCCAGACCGGTCACGAACCGCTGCCCGAAGTCGTCCTCCGCGTAGACGGCGGGCAGCGCCGCACCCAGCGGGTACGGGGTCGCGAGCCCGGGAACCGTACCCCGGGCGGACCCGCTCACCGCGCCTCGATCACGCGGACGCGGTGGTCGAAGGGGAAGAGCAGCGCGGACGGCGCCAGTTCGATCCGGTCGGTCGTGTCACCCCGCCGGCCCGTCAGCGGGTCCGCCGGGTGCAGCAGGACCTCGTCGACCAGCTCCACGCCCGGCACCCGCTGGAGCGCCGCGAAGATCTCGCCGGCACGCAGCGGACGCCCGAACGGCCACCCCTCGCCGTGCGCCCCGCCCGTCAGCGGGTCCAGGTACGCGTACAGCGCGTCCAGCGCCTCCGCGCGGACCCGCTCCGCCTCGGCGGCCCGGAAGGAGTGCAGCGTCGCCACCACCGTCACGCCCTGGTAGAACGGCGGCCCGACGGCCAGCCGGGTGCCCAGGGGACGGCGCTCGTCGAGGAAGCCCGTCACGCGCGACAGCAGCTCCTCGCCCGGCACCAGCTGCTCGAAGCGGAGCCGCCCGCCCCGGTCCGGCACCGCCTGCGGCACCACCAGGACGCGCACCGCGTTCTCGCCCGCCTCGGCCACGTCCGCCGCGAGGCAGGAGATCCGGGCGGCCTCGGGCGCCGCCCGCCGCGCCAGCTCCTCGTAGTCGCGGGCGGTGACGGCACGCTCCTGCGCCCGGAGCGTGATGGGCGCCCGGGCCTTGGCCTCCTCGACGGTCTCCCCGTCGACCCCGCCCCGCGCCGCCTCCCGGTTCTCGACCCGCGCGATGTACGGGATGGAACTGCGCAGCACGGTGATCGTGGCCCGGGCCACGTTGCCCGCCCGGCCGCCCCCGGTGCCGTAGCGGAGCGCGCGGATCGCCGCTCCCTTGGGCGGCACCGCCCCGAACTGGCGCAGCGTGCCGTCCGGTTGGCGCACGGAGGGGCCGAAGGCGATCTCGCCGGTCGTCGCGTCCAGGGTGTAGTGGCGGTCGCCGGGGCGCGAGGACGCGAAGTCGCGGACGACCGTCCACTCCTGCCAGCCGGCCTCCGGATCGTCCTCGTCCGCGCCGTCCGCCCGCTCGGCGACCTGGAGGAGCAGCGGCGGCCGGTCCACGACCGGCGCGTGCGCGAGCCGCACCCGCTGGCCCGGGACGCCCTCCGACTCGCCCAGCTGCTCGTTGCGGACCGCTTCCGCGTGGGCCGCCCGCACCGTACCGCCGATGGTGAACGCGGCGGCCGCACGCACGGTCGGCGACTCGCTGTACGAGGGAAGCCCGTCGATCGGCGGCACGACCCGGCAGCGCACCCAGCCCGCCTCGTGGCCGCCGAGGCGCGAGGACACGTGCCCCGACGGCATGTGCAGGACCACCTCGCCCGGCCTGTTGAGGCCACCCGTCGAGTCCTCGTCGACCTCGCACGCGACCCAGCCCTCGGCCGCCGTCCACGCCTCCCACACCAGCGGCGGTCGGCGCGGATCCACGCCGACGCCGTCCACCCGGCTGTCCAGGTCCAGGACCAGGACGCAGTCCGGCACCGCCGCCGAGAGCCCCAGCAGCAGCACGTCCCCGACCTGGGGCAGCGCGGAGAACACCGACACGTCCTCACCGCCCAGTACGTCCTGCGAGCGGTCCTCGGGCGCGCCCCCGGACTCCTGGCGCAGCAGGTGGGTCAACTCGCAGGGCACGACCGTCAGATCGGCGGTGGTCGCGAACACGACCGCCTCCTCCGTCTCCGTCCGCCCCGTGGACACCTCGGTACCGGTGGGCAGCAGCACCGGCTCGGCCTGCGGCGCGGACAGCCGGAAGGTGATGTCGGCGCGGGCGGCGGCGGGCGGGAACAGCGTCACGCCCAGCAGGTCGAGGAAGGCCAGGTGGTTCTTCTCCGGGACCCGGTTGAGCCGGTAGACGAGCTGGTCCGCCATGTGCGCGACGGCCTCGACCAGGGTGACGCCCGGGTCCGAGACGTTGTGGTCGGTCCACTCGGGGCACGCCTGCTGGATGTAGCGCTTGGCGTCGTCGACGAACTGCTGGAAGCGGCGGTCGTCGAGATGGGGTGCGGGCAGGGCCATGGGTGCTCAGTCCTCGGAGGGGATGACGTAGAAGGGGAAGACGAGGTTGCGCGGGTTGTTGGCGCCGCGCACCCGGTAGCGGATGTCGATGTAGAGCGTGGTCGGCTCCAGCGGCGCCGGGGCGACCGTGACGTCCTCCACCTCGATGCGCGGCTCCCAGCGGTCGAGCGAGGACATCACCTCGTGCCGGACCCGCCCCATGGTCGAGTCGTTGACCGGAGCGAACACCAACTCGTGCACGGCACAGCCGAACTCGGGACGCATCGGCCGCTCGCCCGGCGCCGTGGCCAGGACGAGCCGCATCGACTCCTCGATCTCCCGGTCGCGCCGGACGAGGGCGATGGCCCCGCTCGGGCCGGTCCGCAGCGGGAACGCCCACCCCGCGCCGACGAAGTGCTCACTCAACGGAAGGTCCTCCTCAGAACGGCAGGTTCGCCACGACGGGGTTGGGCATCGGGATGGTCGCCGTCACGAACGACGGCGCGTTGACGACGGCCTGGGTCACCGCCGACACCTTGAACTTCGCCCCGGCCTTGATGTCCACGCCGAGCCCCGCGTTCATCCTGATCTTCCCCGCGGCGGAAAGCGTCAGATCCATCCCCGACTCCACCGTCACCCCCCGCGCGCCCGAGATCGTGACCGTGCCGTCGCTCTCGACCGTCAGGGTCGTCCGCGCCTCGTTCAGCTCGATGCTCAGCGCCCCCTTCGCGGTGCGCAGCCGGATGCCGTGCGAGGCGCGCGTCCGGCCGCCCTCCTCGCGCAGCTCCACGGTGTGACCCGTACGGGACGTCAGCGCACGCCACTGCACCCGTCCGCTCGTCGGATCGACGGGCGGCACCCGGTCGGTGGCCGGAGTGTTCCGGTCGACGCCGTTGTAGAGGCCCGCGAGCACGTACGGGTGCTCCAGGGAACCCCGGTCGAACGCGCACAGCACCTCGTCGTCGACCTCGGGGAGCACCAGCCCGCCGCCCCCGCGCCCGCCGAGCTGCGCCACCCGGCACCAGCCGCTCTCGTACGTCGCCGACAACCACGGGAAGCGCAGCCTGACCCGGCCCAGTGACAGCGGGTCCTTCGTGTTCGTGACCAGCGCGACCGCGACACCCGGCATCGGCGGCGCCGGCTCGCCGCCGCCGGACGCCGTCCCGTACAGCGAACGGAACTGGCGGCCCGACACCGTCAGCCAGCTGGTGAACTGCCGCCCCGACGCGAAGACATGGCGGACACCGGTCGCCGTGTACCGCCCCTCGAACGGGAAACCCGCCCCCTTCACGGCGACCGGCTGCCCCGGCTTCAGCGCCGGATTGCCGGTGACCGCGACCTCCACCTCCGCGAACGACCCGGCGACGTCGTCGGCGAGCGAGGCCGCCGCCTGCGTCACCTCGGACTGCGTGGTGAACGGCGTTCCCGTCGACGCCAGTTCGGCCGGACCGAAGGAGGCGGACAGCTGCGCCGGCGTGATGTCCGAGACGATGTCCCGGCTCGTCACGGCGGGCGTCGGAGCGGACAGCGCCTGCTTCGTCCGGGGATCCCAGCCCCGCACGTCGACCTTCGCCACCTGGCCGGCGGCCGTCACCGACACCCGGCTGTGCAGGGTGTTGGACCCGAAGTCCAGGACGTACGGGCTCGACGCCGCCGGCGTCGTGTCGGCGGGCGCGGACGACGCCGGGGGCAGCGCGGCGAAGACCAGCCTGCCCGCCGTGTCGAGGGAGAGCCGGACGTCGTTCTCCCGCGCGAGCCGGGACAGGAAGTCCCAGTCGGTGATGTTCGGCTGGGTCGCCAGCTCGTACACGGTGGGCGTCGCGTCCACCTTGCCGAGCGGGATCCGGTTCAGCCCGGCGATCTTCCGGACGATGTCGGAGGCCGTCATGTTCGGATAGCCCTCGACCCGCCGGTTGCGCAGCAGCCGGTGTCCGGGGTCGTAGCCCCGCAGGATCAGGTACCGGCCGTGGCCGGGAGCCGCGTCCACCTCGACGGCCGTGACCTCGCCGGTCAGCATCGGCTCGCCGAGCCGCCCGTCGGTGAACGGGGACAGCACCGCCATGGCGCCGACCTTGAGGAAGGGGAACTTCTCGGTGAGGGTGCCGTCCTTGTCGCTGAACGTCAGCTGGAAGGCGGAGGGGACGTTGACACTGGCGTCCACCCAGCCCTCGGTGAGGCGGACCGCCAGCGGGTCCGGCAGGGGAGTGCCGTCCAGCTGCACGTGCAGGACGGTGGTGAAGGTCTTCTCGCTCATGAGGCGCCCTGGGTCTCCGGCGTTTCTGTGGTGGACGGGAGCAGCAGTTCCGTGCCGGGGCGCAACCGCATCGGGTCGTCGATGCCGTTCGCCTCGGCGATCACCCGCCAGCGCGTCGCGTCGCCGTACTCCCGCCAGGCGAGGGAGGCGAGCGAGTCCCCGGCGACCGTGCGGTGCGCCCGGCGGGCCGACAGCGCGCCGGAGGTCGGGTTCTGCTTCTTGGTCGCGGTGGCGACCTCGGTGAGCGACAGTGAGCACGTGGCCCGGATGGGTATGCCGCTGGGACTGAAGAGGGTGTACGTCGCGGACACCGAGGTCACGTACGCGACGAACTGCACGGTCGAGAACGACCCCCACGAGAACTCCACCCACGGCGGCGACGGGGCCTTCGCGCCGATGCTCTGCTGGGTCACCTCGCAGCACGACAGCAAAAGCTCGACCTGCTGCTGCACGTCGTTCGACGACGGGTCGTCCGAGCGGTCGAGGAACACCTCGAGCTGGAGCTGCGCGGGCTCGCTGCCCGTGAACTTCGGCGGAGCACCCCGCGTGTACGCCACCGCCGGCTCGGTGTGCCAGTTCGCGGACCTGCTGAGCTGCAACTGGTCCGGGTTGAACTGGAACTTCACCTGACCGATCCGGCCCCCCATCGACCCGCCGAGATCCGTCGGCGGCTGATGGATGGACAGCGAGGCACGCGAAAGACCGCGAGCCGCCAACGCACCCATGAGCGAGGCCATCTCACGCGCCTCCCGCGTCGGTGAAACCGTGGTGCGCGATCTCCAGCGACTCCGTCGCCACCGCCGGACTCGCCGGGTCGAGCGTCGGCCCCGTCCACCGCACCGGCAGCACCTCCACCAGACCCCACTGCGCCACCACCGACCCGTCGGCGCGCAGCGCCGCGATCTGCGCGGTCGGCCTCGTGATGCCCGTCGCGAGCGACGAGATCCACGCCGCGACCTTGGCGGTGTCCGGCGTCAGCGGGCGCGTCAGGCGGATGGTCGAGAACGTGACCCGCGTCGGCAGCTGCCACACGAAGCCGTTGTTCCCGCCCTCGTGGCGCTGCTCCACCTCCACCTCGGACGACAGCCCGTCACAGCCGTTGAACAGGCCGAGGTCCTGCCCGTCGATCGTCAGCTTGAAGAAGACGGTGGATGCGGGGTCCAGCTGCGTGGGCATGATGCGGGTCTCTCGGGTAGTCGGTGTCGGCCGGCGGCGGCCTCGTACGGTCTGGGTCGGTGTCCGGTCAGTGGCCGTGGTCTCTCAGGCGCCCCACCCGCTCGCGGTCCGCGCGCAGCTCGGCGCGCAGCAGCCGCGACAGCGGCGTGACGAGCCGACGGGCCAACTCGTCCAGCTGCGTCGGCGATTCCCCTTCGGCCCCACCGCCCGTGTGCGCGGTCCGCTGTACGGAGGGCACGGCCGGCGCGGTACGCGTCACCGTGGCCGGCCGGGGCGGCCGGGGCGCCGCGGCGGGGGCCGCCGTGGTGCGCTGCAGCGGCGCGGGCGTCACCACGGGGACGCCCGCGGCGGGAGGCGCCGCCGGTACGGGTGCCTGCGGGGCGACCGCCGGAGCGGCCTGCCGCTGGACGGCGACCGGCCGGGCCACGGGCCGTACGGCGGCGGGCGGGGCGATCGGGACGACGGGCACCGCGGTGGGACGCGCTTCGGCACCGGCGGCGGTCGCCCTCTGCACGGGTGCGGGGCTCCGCCGCTCGGCCGGAGCGGACACGGGACGGGACAGGGGCGTCGCCGGGACACCGCTGTGAGCGGGAGGCACGGGGGCGCCCGCCGCGTCCGGGAGGCTCGGCGCGAGCGGCCGGGTGGTCGCGAGCGGAAGCGAGGCGCGCCGCTGCACGGCGGGAGCGACGGCCCGGGGGACGTCGATGACGGTGACGAGCGGCCTGGGCGCTCCGACCGCTGCCGAGGCGGGCGCGGACGTGGAAGCCGACGGCCGCGCGGGCGTGCTCGCGTCGGGCGTCGTCGATGCGTGCGGGACCGCCGGACGCACCGGAGGCGCCGGGACGCCGGAGGCACCGGGTGAGCCGATGGCGCTCTGCGGTGTCGGTGCGACCGGGGCGCGCTGCACGACGGGGAGCGCCTTGACCGGGCTCGTGGCGGCGGGCGGCGTGGGTGCGACCGGCGCGGTCGCCCGCTGGACGGTCGCGCCCGGCGGCGTCCCGGGGGTGCTCGGGGGCGTCACGGCGGCCCGGGGCGGTGTGGCGGGAGTCGCCGCACGCTGGACGCCGGGGCTCTGGGCCGGGGCGGTCGTCGGCATCGTCGAGGACGCCGGGGTCGCGGGCCCGGCGGCCGGAGGAGCCGGAGGGGTGGAACGCCGGGTGGTCGGCGCCGCCGGGGGAGATGTGCGCGGAGAGGCCGGGGCAGCGGACGACGAAGGCGTCGGGGCCGCAGGATTCGTGGGCTCGGCCGCGGGCGTGACGGCGCGTGCCGAGGCGGCGCGCTGGACGGCGGGTGTCGGGGCCGCGGGCGGGCTCGGGGCCTCCGGGCTTCGCGGGGCCGCCGGAGCCTCGGGCCGGGCCGAGGGCGTGGCGCGGTCGGCGGGGGAGTGCGGGGCCGGGGACGCGGGCCGGTCGGTGGTGGACTGCCGTTCCGGCGGAGCGACGGGAAGCGGCGAGGTGGCGCGCTGGACGCCGGGGGTCCGGGAGGCGGGCGTCCCCGGGGTCGCCGGAGTGCCGGGGCGACCCGAGGGCGCGACCGGCAGAGGTGGCGCGGTGTGCTGGACGGTGGGGTTCCGGGGCGCCGGCGTGCGCGGGGCGGACGCCGTGCCGGGCTCGGCGCGCGGGGCGGGCGGAACCGGAGCGGTGGCGCGCTGGACGGGTGCACCGTCGGCGGCGCCGGAGCGCCGGCCCGACGGAGGGGCCGGAGGCTGCGGGGCGGCCGACGGGCCCGGCCCGGCCGGGCGGGGCGCGACGGGGGCCGGCGGGGTGTTCTCGCCGCGCGCGGCAGCCGTTCCCGGGGAGTCCTGCGCCTTCGGCGCACGCTGGACGGACCCCGGCCCGGGGACACCGCCGGGGCCGACCGGCGAGGGCGCGGCGGGAGCGGAGTCAGGGGTCGCGGACGTGCGCGTGATCGGCGCGCCGATCGGCGAGCGTCGTGGTGCCGGGGTCGCGCGAGGAGCCGGTGACGTGGCGCCGTCGGCGGCGGCGCGCTGCACGGGGGCTCCGAGGCCGGGCCGGGCGGCCGGGGCCGCCGGCGCCGCACTCGGCTCGGGAGCGGGCGCCGCGGCCGGCGGCGGTGTGGACGCCGTCGTGGTCCAGTCGGCGCCCGGAGCGCGACGGGAACGGCGTACGGGGGGACGGCGCTGCACCGGAGCGTCGGGCGCGCCGAAGGGAGTCCCGGGCCCGGTGGGGGAACCAGGGCCCGGGACGTTCTGGGGCCGACCGGAGGCCGAGGGCTCCGGTGCGGCGGTGTCGGGCGAGCCGGCCGGCGTCGCCCCGGTCTCGGCGGTCAGTGCGCGCTCCGGTGTACCCGGAGGCGTCGCCGCGCGCTGGACGGTCCCCGAACCGGGCGCGGACGGCGCCGTGTTCCGGGCGGAACCCGCCGGGACCAGGCGGCGCGACGGCTCGGCCGGCCGGGCGGAGACCAGCGGGGAACGGCGTGCGGGCGCGGGCCGGACGGGGCCCCGGACGGCGGCGCCGCCCGTCGGAGCGGCCGCGTCGAGACCGCTCCTGACGTCGGGAGCAGCCCCGGAGGGCCGTACGGCCGCCGCGCGCTGCACCGGCCGCGGCACGGAACGCGACGCGTCGGTGGGCGCGGGCGCGCCGGACCCGCCGCCACCCCGTACCGGGCGGGGAGCACCGGCCGCGCGCTGCACGGCCGCCCCGCCACCCGCACGCGGGCCCTCGGGCGCGGTCCCGGCCGCGCCGTCGGGACGGGGAGCCGGGTCGGCGGCCGATCCGGCTGCGCCCGCCACCGGCAGCCGCAGCCCGGGCAGTTCGCCGCCCGCCGGACCCGTACCGGACCCGGGGACGGGCCGGACCGCGTCGAGGAGGACGCCGGCGGGCGCGTCCGGGAGGGCGCCGTGGCCCAGGTCGCTCTGGAACGAGGGGTTCCAGTGGGTTGCGAGGGAGGTGGAGAAGCCGTGCTCCGCGATGGTGCGGGGCGCGTCGAGCACCCGCTGCACGGGCGGCAGTCCGCGCCACGCGTCCCCGGGCGCCGCCGCGGGGGCGGTGGGAGCCGCGCCCTCCGCGGGGGTGCCGGCCTCCGCGCCGTGCGACTTCCGGCCCCGCCACTTCCCGAACATGCCCACCTTCTCCTCCCTCCCGCTTCCCGTACTGCCGTTTCTCGCCATGCCGTCAAGCGCTCATGTCGTCATCTCGTCACGCGGTCATCTCGTCACGCGGTCATGCCGTCACGTCGTCATGCCGTCACGCCTGCGACCGCTCCACCAGCGACGCGACCTGCGCCACGTACTTCCGCCGGTCCGCGTGCTCCAGATCGAGGATGTCGTCCATGCCCCAGTGGAAGTGGAAGGCGAGGTACGCGGTCTCCTCCTCGATCCGGTCGGCCGCGTACGTCACGATTCCCCCAGGCGGCTCCCGGCCAGCTCGACCTCGAACGACTGCTCGCAGTGCGGGCAGGCGACGGCGGCCCGGGTGTGGCCCTCCGCGTTGATCTGCCGGTAGAAGTCCTGGAGGAACGCCAGGTCGGAGGCGAACATGTTCTCCACCGTCCCGTCGTGGACCGACGGGAGCGTGCCGAGCCGGGTGATGACCCGGCCGAGCAGCACCACGGACAGGTACGCCGGGTTCTCGCGGACCCGGATGTCCCGGAGCGGGAGCAGCTCGTCCCTGGCCGTGGCCAGCCGCATCGCCCCGCTGCGGTGCACGGTGCCCGCCTCGTCGACGAAGCCCCGGGGCAGCTCGAACTCGAACTCCGTGCGCAGCGGCTCCTCCGCGCGGTCGTGCCGCGCTCCCGCCGATCCCTCGCGTCGCATCAGCCGAGCGTCAACTCTTCGAAGGTGATGGTGACCTGCTCGGTCAGGGCGGCGGCGTCGCCGGCCTTGGTCGCGCTCAGCTCGACCTTGGTGCACCAGGCGTTGCGCAGGTTGTACCGCTTGACCTCGCTGAGCTGGTAGTCCAGGAAGATGATGGACGCGTCCTTGCGGGCCGAGCCCATGTCGCCGGCGATGGACGACGAGATCCACTCGGTGAACGCGGCGGACTGCGTGGCACCGCGGGTCACCGTGCACTCACCGGCCTTCTTCACGCCGGGGAGCTTCTTGATGATCGGCTTGCCGTCCGCCGAGACCTGCTGGAACTCGATGACGTCCTGCTCCATCGAGAGGCCGCTGATCTCCTGGAGGGTCTCGACCATGACGCCGTCGATCTGCAGGCCGAAATTGTGGGTAGTGAGGGCGTCACCGGTGTCGAGGGACATGCGGGTCACTCCTGTTCATGAGAGGGGTTCGGCTGGGTGGAAGGGGGGAGCGGTGCGGAGGACTACTCCTCCAGCTCGCCGCCGCCGCCCTGGAACTGCGCGAGCCGGAAGACCACGAACTCGGCGGGCTTCACCGGGGCGATGCCGATCTCGCAGACCACGCGGCCGAGGTCGACCGACTCCGGCGGGTTGGTCTCCGCGTCGCACTTCACGTAGAAGGCGTCCTCGGCGCGCTGGCCGAACAGCGCGCCCTGCCGCCACTCGTTGACGAGGAAGGCCGAGATGTTGCGGCGGATGCGGGCCCACAGCGACTGGTCGTTGGGCTCGAAGACGACCCACTGCGTACCGACGAGGATCGACTCCTCGAGGTAGTTGAAGTAGCGCCGGACGTTCAGGTAGCGCCAGGCCGGGTCGGACGCCAGGGTCCGCGCGCCCCACACCCGGATGCCGCGGCCGGGGAACGCCCGGATGCAGTTCACGCCGATCGGGTTGAGCAGGTCCTGCTCGCCGCGCGTGATCTGGAGCTCCAGGTCGACCGCGCCGCGCACGATCTCGTTCGCGGGGGCCTTGTGGACACCGCGCTCGGAGTCGTTGCGGGCCCAGACGCCGGCCATGTGGCCCGACGGCGGAACCGTCCGCGTCTGCCCGCTCGCCGGGTCGAACGCCTTGATCCACGGGTAGTAGAGCGCCGCGTACCGCGAGTCGTAACCGGCGATCTCCTGGCGCCACTTGCGGATGTCCCGCGCGTTCAGCGACGGCGGCGGGTCGAGGATCGCCATCCGGTCGCCCATCATCTCGCAGTGCGCGATCAGACCGAGCTGGACGGCCTTGACCTGCTCCAGGTCGATCAGCCCCTGCTGGTAGGCGGCCATCAGGTCGGGCACGGCCACCATGTTGATCTCGTCGAACGCCTCCAGGCCACCGAAGCCGGTGCGGTCGGCGGAGTCGCCGATGAACTGCCCGGACTCCAGCGCGGCGGACCCGGCGGCCTGCGCCGCCGCCGGCGCGGGCACCTGCGCGGGCGGGGCGAGCGTCACCGACTGCGCGTCGGGCTTGGCGAGCTGCGCCCCGGCGGCCGCCTCCTCCAGGACGATGGTCTTCGAGCGCTGCTTGACCTGCGCGACCACGTAGTTGCGGGCGCTCTTCTTGGCCGACGCGTCGAAGCTCTCGACGACCTTCTCGCCGTCCTTGACGACCAGCTTGAAGCGCTCGGCCTCGCCCTCCACGTCCTGCACCTCGACCGTGAGCGCGCCGCCGGCCTCGGTGCCGGCCGCGATGGCGGCGACCCGGAACGTGCCCAGGGCGACGGCCTCACCGGCCACGAGCTCCGGCACGGCCGGGGCGGCCGCACCGACGGCACGCGTGGCGCCCTCCGCGTCGCCGCCGCCGACCCGTACGACGTACGCGGCGGTGCCGCCGTTGTTGAAGAACCCGTACACGGAGTGGGCGAGGTAGTACCCGTCCGTGAAGTCCCCGAACGACGCGACGTACTGGGACCAGTTGGTGACCAGCACCGGCTCGTTCAGCGGCCCGGTCGGCGACAGCCCGACGAACGCCGCGACGGAGGTGCCGACGCCCTCGATGGGACGGGAGCCGCTGGCGACTTCCTCGACGTAGACACCGGGGGACAGATAGGTGGGCACGGTCGGTTGCTCCTCGTTGGTGGGGTCGATCGGCCGGTGCCGCCGGGGCGCGGCGGTTCACGGCTGAGGCACAGGCGTCGGCGTCGTCGCTGCAGGGCGCTCCGACACGGTCGACTCTCCCCCGGCGGCGGGCGCGGCAGGAGGAGTGAAGGGGCGGGCACGAGGGCAGGACGACGTGCCCGAAAGTCCCGGGCCCGACGCCCGGTCCGGCAGGTCGGGCCGGGGCGGCGTCGCCCGCGCCCGTCACGGACGGGGCCGGAGACGGCCGGTCGCGGCGGCGGCCGTCGGCGACATCCGCGCCGGGCGGTGGTCGTCGGTGACGACCGGCGCGGGCCGGCCCGCGGTGACGGTCCTGTGGGGCAGGGGGAGACCCGGGTCCGAGCCTGCCCTTCGGGTCGCCGTGCGCCGCGTCGTCCGGCGGGCGGAGAGGCCCCGCCCTGGAGCGCCGGAGCGCGGGCGGGGTCTTGCGGGCCGGGCTCCGGCCGTGCTGTGCTCCTGTCGACGCGTTGCTCTCGTCCTCCCGCACGGGACTGCCCCTCTGCACCCGGGCGGCGGGGCCTTCCCCGCACGACGGCCCGCCGACGAGGGAGCGAGGTACCGAAGGGCAAGGCGGGAGGGACGAACGGGCAGAGTCGTGTGGGTGCGCCGTCGCGCCGGAGGGCCGCGGGTGCACCGAAGAGGGCCCCTGCCCGAGCCGAACGGCCCCGTGCGGGCGCGGGGGCAGGCAGCGCTGCCCCCGAGCCGGGACTTTCGGGCAGCCGGACACCATCCTCGCCCCCCTAACCTGCGCTCATGACCATGTGGACCTCTCTGGACCCGGCCGATGTGACCGTCGAGCCAGGGGCCCGGACCTCCGCCCGGCTGCGGGTGCGCAATACCGGGGACACCGTCGAGGAGTACCGGCTCTCCCTCGTCGGGAAACCCTCGGGCTGGTCCCGGGTGGAGCCGGACGTCCTCCGCCTCTACCCGGGAAGCGAGGGGACCGCCGAGATCTCGTTCGCGCCGCCGCGCTCCTCGGACGTGGAGGCCGGACCGCTCGCGTACGGCGTGCGCGTCGACCCCCGGGAGAACTCCGGTGCCCGCGACGTGCTGGAGGGCCGGCTGACCGTCACGCCCTTCACCGAGACGCGCGCGGAAGTGCTGCCGCCCGCGCTGTTCGGCCGCTTCCGCGGCCGGGCGCGGATCGCGGTGGACAACCTGGGCAACACCCCGCTGACGGCATCGCTCGTGGTGCGCGACGAGGCGAACCGGCTCACCTTCGACGTACGGCCGAACGCCGTGCAGATCGCACCGGGACGCGCCGCGTTCGGCGAACTCGTGGTGCGGCCGCAGGCCGTGCGGTGGACCGGTGCCGAGGAGCAGCACCGCTTCACCGTGGCCGTACGGCGGGCAGGTGACGACACCGCGCTCGACCTCGACGCCACGTTCGACCAGCGCCCGGTCTTCGGGAACTGGCTGGTGGTGGTCGGCGGGCTCCTGCTGACCGCGGTGATCGCCTTCGTCGTGCTCTGGTTCAACTTCTCGCCGAAGATCGTCAGCGCCGCGAAGGAGATCCAGGCGAGCGGAGCGCCCAGGCCCGCGCCGCAGGGCGACGGGGACGAACTTCCCCAGGCGCCCCCGCCGTCCGACGGGGCCGGCGGACCGACGCCCGGCGGCCCGACGCCCGGCGGCCCCCCGCCCCTCGCCGACGGCGGTCCGCCGCCGCCGGCCGACGGCGGCGGCGGGGGCGGCGACCAGGGCGGCGGCCCGACCGGCGGCGGCGGAGCCGAGAACCCGGGCACGCCCACCGAGGGCGGTACGGACCCCGGCAGCGGCGGCGAGCAGCCCCCGGCACCGCCCGCCCCCACGAAGACCCTCCCGCCGTGGCGCCAGGGTGACGCGAGGGATCTTGTCGTCGAGTACGCCCAGGAGCGGCTCGCGGCCCTGGACAACGCCTGCGACCTCAAGCCGGGTTGGACCCGCGGCGTGATCGACGCGCAGACGAAGGCCTCCCTCGTCTGCTACCAGCGCGCCGTCTACAACGACGGGATCCAGAACGGCAGGAACTCCGCCGCGATCTACAAGACGGACGCCGAGGGCACCCTCAACCGGGCCACCCTCACCTCCCTGTGGGCCCAGGGCATCAGGGTCGAGCAGGTGAAGTACGGCACCACCACCTGGCAGACCACCCAGCTGATGGCGGCGTTCTGGTGGGCGTACAACCGCGAGTTCGACGACCACGACCTCCAGGTGGCCCGCCTCAACGCCCAGTACGGCATCGACCACTTCCGCAACAACACGTCGAAGACGACCAAGTACAACGACAACGTCGCCGTCCACATCAAGGACTACCAGAGGGCCGTCGGACTGCCTGCGACCGGCACGGTCGACGGGGAGACGCTGAAGAAGCTGATCGGCGGCAGCGTCATGTGACCGCCTGACGCCGACGTTCGGTACGAAGGAGGGGGCCACCCGCACGGGTGGCCCCCTCCTTCGACGTCACCTGCCGTCCCTCACGCCGTCACGGCGCCCACGGCGTTCCCGCGTCCGGCACGAGGCGCCCCGCCTTGCGGTACTCGCGCCGCGCCCCCGCCCGAACGTCCTCGCCGGTCACCGCCGAGCCGCGAGCCGCCGCCAGATAGCCGGCCGTCACCGCGGCCGACCGGATCGCACCGCCCGCGAGCTCGAACTCCTCGGCGCAGCGCGCGATCTCCTCCGCCACGCCCTCCGCCTTCGGCGTGCCGGACAGGCACGAGTGCCAGAGCGAGACCCGCTGCTCGGAATCCGGGAACGGGAACTCCACGACCAGGTCGAGTCGGCGCGTGAACGCCTCGTCGATGTTGGCCCGGAGATTGGTGGTGAGGACCGCGATCCCCGCGAATGCTTCGAGACGCTGGAGCAGGTACGCGCTCTCCAGGTTGGCGTAGCGGTCGTGCGAGCTCTTCACCTCCGAGCGCTTCCCGAACACCGCGTCGGCCTCGTCGAAGAGCAGCACGCAGTCCGTGCGGTCGACCTCGGCGAAGATGCGCTCCAGGTTCTTCTCGGTCTCGCCGACGTACTTGTCGACCACCGACGACAGGTCCACCACGTAGAGGTCGAGGCCCAGTTCGCCCGCGACGACCTCGGCCCCCAGCGTCTTGCCGGTGCCGGACTCACCGGCGAACAGGGCGACGACCCCGCGCCCGCGCCCGCCGCCGGTGCGCAGCCGCCATTCGCCGAGCACCCGGTCCCGATGCCGGGCCCTGGCGGTCAGCTCGTGCAGCAGACCCAACGGCTCCTCGGGCAGGACGAGATCGGCGAAGCCGACGGCGGGCCTGATCCGCCGCGCATGGCTGTCGAGCAGCGGCGCGGAGACCAGCCGGGCGCTGCGCTGCACCTGCGCGAGCCTCAGCCCGGTGCCCTCGAACGCGGCGAGCGCCCGCGCCGAACGCGCCGCCCGCCGGACCTGATCGGCGCTGAGCCGGTACGGTGCCGTCGCCTCGTCCAGATCGAAGTCGCCTTCGAATCCGTCGAGTTCGCGATGCCACAGGTCGCCGGGACCCACCGCCTCGTCGGGCGCGTCGAGCGCCAGCAGCTCGGCTTCCGGCGCCCACCGGGGGTCGGGTGCCTCGGTGCCGGCCAGGACGACCGTCGCACCCCGCGAGGCCACGGCGCGCACCAGCGGCCCCGGCCGCGACGGCAGCGGCTCGACGACCACGACGGCCCCCCGCAGCCGGGCCTCGCGCACCAGCGCGCGCCCCGCCACCGGGTCGGCCGTCTCCGGCCGGTACCGCAGCACGGGCCGACCGGTGTCCCGCAGCGTGGTCACCACGGCGTCGGCGGCGGCCCCGGGCACGCGCTCCCGCAGATGGACGGTGACGGGCCCGGCCGCGGCGACGCGCGCGCCGAGCGACGAGGGCGACAGGCACGGCGCGTCGCCCGGAGCATCGACTGGAGGTAGCAACTCCACGCCACAGCCCAGGAGTTCCGCGTCCAGGCGGCTATCGTCGCCGAGGAGATGCGCCACCACCCGCTCCGGCACGCGCAGTGCACGCCCGGGCAGCGGCCGGTCCTCGTCCTCCACGTCGAGGAGGCCTCCGGAACGCAGCGGGGCGGCCGGATGGAACCGGTCACGGGCCGACGCGTCGAAGGCGCCGGTGCCCGCGAGGTCCAGCGCCAGCGCCACGGTCGCGCGGCGCCGCCCGACGTCGTCGTTGAGGTACCCGTACAGCGCCTCGAACCCCCGGTCCACATCGGGGGCCAGCGCCGCCACGAGGATCTGCGCGTCGAGCGCGGAAAGTCCGAAGGTCCGTGCCAGCGCGGCGAGCCGGCCGGTGTCGCCGCCGTCCGGCAGCGGCCCGCCGGCCGCCTGGGCGGAGGCGGCGTGCGGCACCGGCTCCGTCGCGATCCGGCGGGCCGTCTCCGCGGTGACGTAGAGGCCGCGCAGCGGATCTCCGGCCGTCGGGTCCCCCGCGCTGCGGGCGTCCACCAGCGCCGCGACCCGGGCGCGCAAGGCGGCGAGCGCGTCGAGGACGCCGTCGCGGCTCCCGCCGAGGCCGCTCACGCCCCGTCCCCTTCCTGCGCGGAGGGGACGCCGCCGGAGGCCACCGTGCGCCGCACGATCCGCGGCCTTGCGTCCCCGGGGACCCCGTCGGCCCCGCGGACCACGATCTCCGCCTCGGTGACCGGCGGTGCCACCGCGTACACCTGGGTGACCGGGAACGGCGTCGTGATCACGACGTCGAGCGACGGCTTGAGTTCGCCGCCGAGCGCCGACCAGATGTCCGCGAGCGAACGCGACTCCGCCGGCGGGACGGCCACGGACAGCGGGACGGCGGTCGTGATCGGACGCACCGACTCGGGCACGGTGCCGGCGGGCAGCACCTCGTGGGGGAGGAGCAGCGCCAACGCGCCCGACAGGAGGCGGTGCTCGTCCTCCGGGCGGGAGGTCCAGGCCGTCACGAGGTACGAGAGCCGGAACCAGCGCGCGGGCTGGCGGCGGCGGGTCACGATGCCGCGGGCGTCGCGCTCGGCGTGGGCGCCGCGCTCCCGCCGGGCCACGTCCTCCCGGATGTCGTACAGATAGGCGTTCAGGGTCGGGGCGTTGCGGCGGGCCGCCCAGTCCCGGGTCGGTGCGTCGAAGGCTATGTCGCCGGTGACGGCGGGCGCGAGCAGGCCGCGCAGGGCCTCGTCGATCTCGTGGATCATCAGATGTAGCCTTCGCGGAGCGCGTACGCGACGGCATGCGCCCGGTTGGTGAGCTGGAGACGGGTCATCAGCGCGTGCAGGATGTTCTTGACGGTGCGTTCGGAGTAGGCGAGCTTCTCGCTGATCTGTCGGGTGTCGAGGCCCTCGGCGAGCAGCCGCAGCACGTCCACCTCCCGGGGCGCCATCCCGAAGAGCGGCACCGCCCCGCCGGCGGCCGTTCCGCCGGCCGTCGCCCGCTGGAGCCGCCCGACCTGGTTGAGGAGCCGGCTCACGAGGTCCGGCGGGAGCTCGCCGTCGCCGCGCGCCGCGCTGTGCACCGCGCTCAGCAGCCGCTGCTCGGTCGCCTGGTGGCGCCAGATGATGGCGCGCACGCCGTACTCGACGACCGACAGGAGGTCGGGTTCGCGCAGCTCGCGGGCGACGAGCACCACCCGCTGGTCCCTGCCCCGCAGCAGCCGCCGCAGCTCCGCCGTGGTCGGTTCGTCGATCCGGTCCGCGAGCATGACGGCCACGGCGGGGGTGTCGCCGTCGCCGTCCGGCTGCTCGGGCACGAAGTCGATGGACGGCTGGTGCCGCAGATGGCTGATGAGCCCGGCCCGGCTGAGCGGGTCGGAGGCGTGGACGGTCACCGCCACCCTTGTGGTGAGCACGTCGTCTACCCGCTCTTCCGCGCACGTTCCGAGCGGCCGGGTGCCGCCGCGGGTCCGGGTTTCGCCGGCACGGCGGCCGCGCCGTTCCCTCTCGCTCGATCGTCGGCACGCATGGTGAAGCCCCCCGTGGTCGGCTGGTGCGCGGCCGGCGGACACCGGCCACGATGGTCCTTCCCAGCCTCCCGCGACGCGCTGACGTCCCGCTGCCGTCGCGCTAACGCTCCACTGCCGCGATCCCGGCCCCCGTCACCCGCCCGGGCGCAACGTGGCCCGCGTCACTCGCGCAGGGCCGCCGCCACCACCTTCGCGGCCACCGCCGGATGGAACAGTACGGCGGGGGAGGCGGTCATGTTGACCACGCGGACGAATCGTGACCATACCGCCGGGTCCTTCACCGCGACCCGGAACAGCCGCGTGTTGTACCAGTGGGCGAACCGGGCGCCCGCGGCCCGCTGCCGGGGATCCCACATCAGGTCCGAGTTGGTCGACAGCGTCCAGGGCGCGAGGACCAGGCGCCCGACGCGCCGCTGGAAGTCGCGGGCGACGCCGTCCGGAGTGCGGCCCGCCGCCCGCTGCCGGGTGAGCATGCCGTGGAGCAGTTCGGCCTCCATCGCGGCCACGGTCAGGCCCTGCCCGTACACCGGATTGAACACGCAGACGGCGTCGCCCACCGCGACGAGCCGGTCCGGCCACCGCTTGACGCTGTGGTACGGCCGCCACTGGTTGTCGACGTTGGTGTACCGGTGGGTGGCCTCCTGCGAGGTCCGCCGGGCCAACTGCTCGGCCAGGTGCGGATTGCCGAGCGAGCGGGCGTACTCCAGGTACCCGGCGTCGTCGGTCGGCGGCTGCTGCTGGAACCCGAACAGCGAGCACGTCCACCGGCCGCCCTCCACGGCCAGCAGGACGCCGGCGCGGGAGACGCGGGGCGCGAACAGCATCTGGTACGCGATGAAGAAGGCGGGATGTCCTTCCTCGGGCCGGTCGAAGTTCATCGAGGTGTACGTGACCTTCGCCTTCACCGTCCGCTTCGCCGGTACCTGGATCCCGAGCTCGCCCAGCCATCGCTCCAGGGAGCTGGACCGGCCCGACGCGTCGACCACGAGGTCGGCGGACAGCTCCACCGCGCCGAACGGCTGCGTGGGCGAACCCTGCTGACGGTACGTCACTCCGCTCACCCGCCCGCTCCGGTCGCGCAGCAGCCCGGCGCAGGACGTGGCGGCCATCAGGGTGACCCGCGGCAGCGCGAGCACCCGGCGCCGGACGCGCCGCTCCAGCTCGTCACGGGTGAACGTCTGGACCAGGACGCCGGTCCGCGTCCGGGGAGCGTTGCCCGCGGGCAGCAGGAAGTCGATCCCCTCGCCGTAGTCGAAGACCGGCGCGCCGGCCTCCCGCAGCTCCTCGCGCAGCCCCGGGAACAGCTTCTCCAGGATCTCTCCGCCCCGCGCGAGCATCGCGTGCGCGTGGTAGCCCTGCGGCGACCCCGGATGGCTGCCCGTCTCCCCGTCGACGGGGTCGCGCTCCATGACGACGACCTCGTCGAAGAAGTCGGCCAGGACCCGCGCGGTCACCAGACCCGCGTAACTGCCTCCGACGACCACGGCCCTGCCCCAGGGAAGACGCATCATCGTTCGCCTCTCGCTCACATGCCGTGGCCCGCGGTGCCTCCGGCCCGCCACGCCTCAGCATGCGCGGAGCGACCGCCGGCCTCAACGGCCCACGCGCCTCCCCGACCCGCGCACGGGATCACTACGGGCGCACGTGCCCCGCGCACGCCGCACGGTCCGTCCGTCTCGCCCGTCGCCACGGACCCCGCGTCCCGGTCCGCCACCGTCAGGGCCGCCTGCACCTCGCCCGCCAGGGCGACCGGGTCGCCGGTCGGAGTCGACGGGTAGGCCCGGTGGCCGCGGGCCCAGGCGTCGTCACCGGCGAACCAGTCGACGGCCGCCGGGGCCGCGCCGGTCACCAGGGCCTCGTCCAGTCCCGCGAAGAAGGCGGCCCAGCGCGGCGCGTAGACGTCGCGCAGCAGCCCGTCCCACTCGCGGTTGGCGTAGTCGTGCAGCCCTCCCGACTCGCTCGGCACCCGGTCGCCCCACGTGGTGAGGATCGAACGGGCGTCGTACTCCAGCCGGTCGCGCTCGGCCGGGTCCGTGCCCCACGAGCGGGCGGCGGCGATCCACGGCCCGACGAGGAACCGCCGGTCCGCGCCGACGAGCCGCACGAGGAGCTCCTCGTCGGCGCCCCACTCGGCCACCAGAGCCCGGAAGGTATCGAGGTCCCGGGCCTCGTACGCGGCCTTGATCCGCGGCAGCAGGACGCGGGCCCGGTTGGTGAGCGCCTGCCGTGCCACGTCCACGACGTCGAAGCGGTACGCGTCCGAGGTCCGCAGCTCGGGCGCCACCCGGAGCAGCTCCGTCAGCGCGCGCTCCACCGTGTCCGCGTCGTAGCGCATGCCGGACGGGCTCCATCGCGCCGCCTTCGACGTCGTCAGGCTCGGCCGCGCGGCGAACAGGCTGTCCTGCGGTTCGCTCCACGTGCCGGAACCTCCGCTGTACGGGCCGAGCCGCAGCTGCTCCCACGCGGCGGCCGCGTGCGGGTCGGCGCCGCCGTAGCGGCGGGCGGCGTACGCGGCGAACCAGGCCCGGTGGTCGAGCGGGGCGGGCTGCCAGGCGAGTTCGGTGAACAGGTCGAACGCGGCGGGGTTCCCGCCGGTGCCCTCCGGGAGGTACGCGATGCCGCGCATCGCGCTGTCGGGCTTCGCCAGCCAGGCGTGGAACCGGCTCACCCACACGCCCGTGTTGGCCCCCAGGGTGGTGTGGCCCCCGAAGTTGGCGATCGAGCCGAACGCGTACGCCGTCCCGCCCCACTCCGTCTCGCGGTCCAGACCGTCGTACCGGTCCGACAGGCCGTCGACGATCAGCACCCGTCGGCGGTCCACACCGCTCAGGAGCGCCGCGCTCGGATTCCGCTGCCAGCCGAGCATCACCCACGTGGCATCGGGGTGCGCCGCCTCCAGCGCCTCCTGGACGGCCCCGGCGGCCCGCGCCACGTCGACCGTCCCCGCCGTGCCGCCCTCGTGCAGCAGGTCCATCTTGAACATGTCGGTCTCGCCGAACCGCCGCGTCTGGGCCCGGTAGTACGCGGCGGCGAGCCGGTCGAAGACGGGCCCCGTCGGATCCAGCCAGTCCGGCCGGTCGAACCCCACCCACCTGCCCTGCGGAACCGTGACCGCACCCGGGTTCCTGGCGGCGAACCCCGGGGGAACCGTACCGAAGAAGCCCGGCAGCACCGGGGTCATGCCCAGGGAACGCAGATGCTGCGTGATCCGGCTCCCCAGCGTCGCGCGCGCCTCGATCAACCGCTCGGACACCGGTCCCGCGAACCCCGACATGTTCTGCAGCAGCCACCAGGCCTGATGGGCGGGTCCGGGAATCCACTCGCGCAACTCCGCCGCGTCGTAACCGAACTCCTGGAGCGCCCGGTAGGAGGCGTACTCGGCGCCGGTCGGCACGAAGACCTCGTTCACGCCGTGCAGCGCCATCACGTCGATGTCGCGCTGGTACGCCTCGAAGTCGCGGTAGGCGCCCGAATACCCCTCGTCCGTGTCGTTCAGCGCGTAGCGGTGGGGCACGGTCGCGGACCGGGTGAGGGTGCCGGGCACCGCGGGCAGGGTGGCGGGGAGCCGCTCGGTGCTGTCGCCCGGCCACCCGACGTCGACCCCCGCGACCCGCTCCAGGTACCAGCCCACCCCGGCGAGCAGCGTGGCCGGCGACGTGCCCCGGACCCGGATCGCCCCGGCAGTGCCGGACACCGAGAACGAGGAGCCGGAATCCGACTCCTCGACGGGCACCAGGGTGAACTGCCCCGCCTGGAGCGGCAGCAGGCGCTTCAGCGCCGCGCGTGCGGGCTCCGTGTCGAAGGCCGGCGCGACGGGCGAGGCCGCTGCCCGCGGCAGGGACAGCGCACCGGGCACGGCCGCCGTCGCGGCGGTCAGCGCCAGGACGGCGAGGGCGGTACGGCATCGAAGGATCGGGCGCGTGCCCATCTGGCTCCCTGCTCGAAGAGGACGTGTGTCGTCCGCCCACTCTCCGATGCCCCGCACCCCCGGCCGCGCAAGCGCAGCCGGGAACCGGCCGACCTCATCCTCGCGGGTGACGCCGCCCGTTCGCGCGCCGGCCCTCGCGCCGACCCGCTCGCCTCAGAACCAGTGGAGGCAGTGCGGGGCACGTTCGGCGCGGAACAGGGCGTCGGCGAGGGCGACCGCCTCGGGACGGTGGGCCCGGACGTGGCCGGCGCGCACGAGCGTGCTCGGGGTGGTGCCGCCGAGGTACAGCGAGCCCAGGTCCCGCACGTCCAGGGAAAGATCGGGGTCCCGGTCCGTCGGGACGCAGACGGCCTCGCCGTCCCGGACGGTCAGCAGGTACCGGCCGTGCTCCCCGAGGAACGGGTCGTCGACGTCGAGGACGAGCTCGCCGTCCGCGCACCAGCCGCGCGCGGCCAGCGCCCGCGGCACGTCGAGGAGGCGCACCCAGAGCCAGTCGGTGTCGCCGCCCACCTCGCCGGCGCGGAAGTCCGCGAGCTGCCAGCGCAGCGGATGCCCGGGCGGGACGTGCTTGAACACGACCTCGGAGACCAGATCGTGCTCCAGGACGAACCGGACCAGGGCGGTGAACACGGCGTCGTCGGTCGCGATGACCTCGTCGACCTTCAGGGTGTCGGCCTCGCCGAACGCGTAGCTGACGTACCCGTCCGGGAGACCGTCCGCGTCGCGGTGGACGGCGACGTAGCGCGGCACCGGCGAGACCGGCGGCTGCCCCGCACGCAACTCCCACCACCGGTGCGGCCGGGACAGCGCACCGGGCTGCGCCCGCCGGTACCGGTCGTAGACCCCCTCCAGGATCTCGCCGCAGTCGGCACTGCGCAGCACCTCGACCGAGCCGACCGGCGGGCCCGCCGCGGCACCGGCGCGGGGAGCGGCGAACGCGGCCCGGTGGCGCGACACCGTCAGCCGCGCCGTGTACGTCGCCGGCCCGTAGCCGAACCTGCCGTAGATCCGGGCCTCGGAGGCAAGGAGCACGGAGAGGAACTCGCCGCGGGCCCGCAGCTCCCCGAGCTGATGCCGCATCATCGCGGTGAGCACGCCCTGGCGCCGGTGCGAGGGAAGCACGCCGACGGCGGTCAGCCCGGCGGCCGGCGCCAGGACCCCGCCGGGCAGCGTGAGCTCGAAGGGATACGTGCCGGCGGTGCCGACGGGCCGCCCCTCCGCCGTCGTCGCCAGCAGGCAGCGGTCCGCTTCGAGGGCCGACCACCACAGACCACCGCCGTCGACCGGGGTCTCCGCGAAGCGCCCGAAAGCGGCGTGGAGGGTGTCGACGAAGACCCCGAAGTCCTCATCCTTCGTCGTGCGCATCTCCATGGCCGCCATCGCCTCCTCGAATCGACGGCACCACGATCCGCGGTGCCCGGCCACAGTCCAGCCTCGGCGCCCGTCCGGGGCAAGCCAATTACGGCCGGACACCGGCCAGTAGCGAGTGACCGAGCGGCGTGAGGCTGTGGAGCACCGCCGTCCCGGTCCGCACGGTGTCGATCAGGCCCGCTCCCCGCAGCACGCCCGCGTGCTGGCTCGCCGCCGCGAGGGAGACCGAGGCGCGCTCCGCGAGCGCCGTGGTCGTCGCGGGCGAACGCAGCAGCGCGAGGACCTGGGCCCGGGTGCGTCCGAGCAGCGCCGCCAGCGCCTCCGGCCGGTCACCGGGGCCGTCGGTCCGGCCCGCGCCGGAGCCGTCGTACATGGGGTACACCAGGACGGTCGGCTCCTCGGGGCGGTACATCACCATCGGGCCGGTCGCGAACCACGAGGGGACGAGCAGCAGCCCGCGCCCGCACAGCGGGATGTCGTACGTCGACGCGGAGGGCAGGTGCAGCGTCGGCGCCTCCCAGCACCACGTCGTGCCCAGGGTCGTCAGGAGGGCGTCGACACCGCCGCGCAGCAGCATCTCGGCCCGCAGCGCCCGGTCCGTCAGGGCGTCGCCGCGGATCCGCGGCCACAGCGGTTCCACCGACGTCCGGAAGTGGCGACGCGTGTCGTCGACCAGGGCGCGGGACGCGGCCGGCGACCCCTGGACGAGCTCGTGCGCCCACCGGCCGGGCCTGGCCAGACCCCCGTTCCAGCCCTCGGCCCGCGGTATCCCCAGGTCGAGCGCCAGCCGCTCCGAGGGCGTCGAGGCGGCCGACTCCAGCGCGCCGTCGAAGTCGTGCGCCGACGGCTGGAGCAGGAAGTCCGGTACGAACCCGTCCTCGGTGACCAGCTCGGCGAGCACACCGGCCCCGGCCGCCGCACCGGGGCGCAGGGACCGCTGCCACCGGCGGGCGGCGGGGCGCGGCCGGTGGAACCGCGCGTCACCACGACCGCTGCCCTCCCACCCGCGCCCGAGGCGCACGATCAGACGCAGGCTGAGGACCGTCTCCGACAGCGCGTCGGCCGCCGGGGCGAGGGTGATCTGCCGCAGATCGGCGGCCGTGAAGTGAAGGCGGATCATGCTGACCGATTATCGGCCCGGGAGGACCCTTTCACCCAGGGATGAAAGGCCGTGCGTTCGACATGACGCCCCGGCAGGCTCCGGTCGTCCACCCCACCCAGCCCCCGCCGGAGGCCGCACCGATGCGCCGCACACCCGCCCGTACCGCCTGCCTCACCGCAGCCGTCCTCCTCGCCTCGCTCGCCGGCGCACCCGGCCCCGCCGCCGCGCGGGACCTGCCCGACACCTATGTCGTCTCCCGGGCACCCGGCGTGCTCCCCGAGGGGATCACCATCACCAGGGACGGCACCATGTACGTGTCCTCCGACGGCACCGGAGCCCTCTACCGGGGCCGCGTGGGCCGCCCCGACCTGACGCCCTTCCCCGCGAGCGGCCTGGAGGACCGCCCCAGCTCCCTCGGCGTCCACACCGACCGGCGCGGCCGGATCCTCTCCGTCGGCGGCGCCACCCTGACCGTCCACGACCGCAAGGGCCGGCTCCTCGCCACCCGCACGGCCGCCGACGGACCGCTCGGCGCGCCCCACCTCAACGACCTGGCCGTGACCGACGACGCGGTGTACGTCACCGACTGGGCCAACCCCGTCGTCCACCGCGCGGAGATCCGGGCCGACGGCGGCATCGGCCCGCTCGAACCCTGGCTCGACGTCCGCGCCGCGTTCCCGCAGTTCCCCGCGCGGTACTGGCTGCTGAACGGCATCGTGGCCGACGCCTCGGGCAGCACCCTCCTCGTGGCGTCCAACGGGACCGAGGCCGTGTGGCGCGTCGACACGGCCGACAAGGCGATCACCCGACTCGACCTGGGCGACCAGTCCTTCGGCGCCGACGGCATGGTGCTGCACGGCCGCACCCTCTACGCCGTCCTCAACTACGGTGCCCCGCACGGCGTCTACATCGCCCGGCTGGACGAGGAACTGCGGACCGGCACCGTGACCCACCGCCTCACGGACGGACCCTTCGCCCTCCCGACCACCCTCGCCCGGTACGGCTGCCGCCTCTACGTGGTCAACAGCCAGCTGGACGAGCCGCCGGGCCGGCCCCCGTACACCGTGAGCGCGGTGGCCGACCCGACCTGTGAGACCGCCTGACCCGACGTCGGCGTCCCCCTGACCCACGGGGGTGGTCAGGGGGACGGCGTCGTCAGTGCAGGTCGACGGGCGTGGGGGCGTCGCCCGAAGGCGTGACGCCGCCCGCCGTGTCGTCGAGGAAGCCGCCCGACTGGTGCTGCCACAGCTTCGCGTAGGAGCCCTGCGCGTCGAGCAGCTCCTGGTGCGAGCCCTGTTCGACGATCCGTCCGCGTTCCAGGACGACGAGCCGGTCCATCGTGGCCACCGTGCTCAGCCGGTGCGCCACGACGAGCGCCGTCCGCCCCTCCATCAACCGCCACAGGGCGTCCTGGACGAGGATCTCGCTCTCCGAGTCGAGCGCGCTGGTCGCCTCGTCGAGCAGCAGGATCGGCGCGTCGCGCAGGATCGCCCGCGCGAGGGCGACCCGCTGGCGCTGGCCGCCGGACAGCTTCACCCCACGCTCGCCGACCATGGTGCCGAACCCCTCGGGCAGGGCGTCGGCGAACTCCGTGACGTGCGCGGCCTCGGCTGCCCGGCGGATCTCCGCGTCGGTGGCCTCCGGCCGGGCGAACGCGATGTTGTCCCGCAGCGTGCGGTGGAACATCACCGGGTCCTGGGGCACGTAGGCGATCAGACCGCGCAGGTCCGCCTGACGCAGCCGGCTGATGTCCTGCCCGCCGACCAGGATCCGGCCGCCGTCGATGTCGGTCATCCGCAGCAGCAGCCGGGTGAGGGTCGTCTTGCCGCCGCCGGACCGCCCGACGAGACCGATCTTCGTCCCGCTCGGCACGTCGAGGTCGAGTCCCTCGAACAGCGGCTTCGCGCCCCCGTGCGCGAAGTTCACCTGCTCGAAGCGCACGTCCGACGGCCGCCCGGCGAGCACGTCCGGGCTCGCCGGGTCGCGCACGGTCGGCGGCTCCAGGAGCAGCTCCGTGAACTGGGCGGCCTCCGTCATCGAGCTCTCCAGCCGACGGTAGATCTGGTTGAACTCGAACATGATCCGCGTCGCGCTCGCGTAGTACGTGAAGGCCACGATCACCGCCTCCACCCCGTGCTCCGCCCCGCCGAGCCCCAGGGCGAGCACCAGGCCCAGCACGTTCGTCAACACCGACATCGGCGCGACCAGCGTGTCGATCCGCAGGTTGCCGTAGTCCCAGGAACGCAGCGTCAGCCGCCGCGACTCCGCGACGCGCGACCGGTGCTCGGCCGCCTCCCGGTCCTCCGCGGCGAACGCGCGGACCGTGTCCATGTTCATCAGACTGTCCGCCACGTGCCCCGACACCCGCGCGATCGCCTGCTCCCGCTGGGCGACGAGGACCTGGCGGCGGCGGATCAGCGGCGCCGCGCACAGCCCCGTGAACGCGATCATCGCCAGGAGCCCGACCACGAGCAGCGGGTCGTACTGCCACAGCACCACCGACGCGAACAGCAGGGGCAGGAAGCTGCCCATCACCGAGAACGTCAGCGTGTCGACGAACTCCTCGAAACGCGACGCGAAGCTCAGCACCCGCTTGGTCAGCGACCCCGCGAAGTTGTCGTGGAAGAAGGACGCGTCCTTGGCGAACAGCTCGTCCATCCCGATGACGTACAGATGCTCGATCCCGCGTGCGTCGAGGCGGTTCAGACAGTGCAGCCCGACGCGCCACAACGTCTCGGCGAACAGCAGCACGCCCGCGAACCCGAGCACGTACGGCAGCATCGAGCCGACGTCCGCGGCCTCCCCGCCGTCCCCGGCGATCCTCCCGACGAGCTTCGCCACGATCAGCGGCGCGATGTAGTTGATCCCGATGTTTCCGAGCGCCGGCAGCGCCATCGCCGGCAGCGTCAGCCACCGGAGCCGGACCAGTTCCCGGCCGTAGCAGCGCAGTGCCAGGAGCACCGAACCCTTGCTCGGTAATCCCTCGTGCGATTCAGGTGATCCCATACCCAACCCTGTGTTGTCTTACCGAAAGGTGAGCAAACGGATCCTCCCGCGCCGATGCCCCGGCGGTCCAAGCATTTTTGCCCCCCGGCCTCGCTCAAGATCACGAACAGGGCAGAATCTCCGACGGACACCGGACGAGGAAGCGGAACGGGGAGTCACGGAATGCGTGTGGTGCTGTCGACCTACGGGTCACGGGGAAGCGTCGAACCCATTGCCGCCCTCGCGGCGCGTCTGAGGGAACTCGGCGCGGAGGCACGGGTGTGCGCGCCGCCCGACGAGGAGTTCGCCGAGCGCCTCGCCGAGCTCGCCGTGCCCATGGTGCCGACGGGCCGACCCGTACGGCCCCTGGTCACGACGGTGCGGCCCGGGTCGGCCGCCGGCCTGGCGGAACGGGCCGCCGAACTGATGGGCGCGCAGTTCGACACGGTCGCCGCGGCGGCCGAGGGGTGCGACGTCCTCGTGGCGACCGGGCCGCTGCCCGTCGTCACCGGCGCGCGCTCGGTGGCCGAGAAGCTGGGCATCCGCTACGTGCATGCCGGGCACCAGCCCGTCAGCCTGCCGTCCCCGCACCGCCGCCCGCCCGGCCGGCGGGGCCGGACGCTGCCCGAGGGCGAGAGCGACAACAAGGCGCTCTGGGACGAGGACGCCCACATCGCGGACGAGATGTTCGGCGACATGCTCGCTGCCCGGCGGGCCGCGCTGGGCCTCCCGCCGGTGGAGAACGTCCGCGACTACGCCTTCACCGACCACCCGTGGCTCGCCACGGACCCTGTCCTCTCCCCGTGGCGGCCGACCGGCCTCGGCGTCGTACAGACCGGTGCCTGGCACGTCACCGACGAACGCCCGCTCCCCGCCGACCTGGTGGACTTCCTCGACGCCGGCCCGCGGCCCGTCTACGTCGGCTTCGGCAGCATGCCCGGCGGCGCGGTGGCGGACGTCGCCCACGGTGCCGTCGAGGCCGTCCGCGCCGCAGGCCACCGCGTCGTCGTCCTCAGGGGCTGGGCCGACCTGGCCCCCGCCGACGGCGGGGACGACTGCTTCGTCGTCGGCGAGGTCAACCAGCAGGCCCTCTTCCGCCGGTCCGCCGCCGTCGTCCACCACGGCAGCGCGGCCACGACGACGACCGCCGCCCAGGCCGGCGTACCCCAACTGGTCGTCCCCCGGGGAGCGGACCAGCCGTACTGGGCCGGGCGCGTCACGGACCTCGGCGTCGGCACCTCGTGCGCCGACCCCGAGCCGACCGTCGAGTCGCTGGCCGCGGCCCTTCGGCAGGCCCTCGCCCCCGCACTCCGCACCCGCGCGGCCGCAGTGGCCGGCGCCCTCCGCACCGACGGCACCACGGTCGCCGCGAGGCTGCTGCTCGACGGCACGGGCTGACGGGCCCGAGGGCCCGCCCGCTCACCGACGGGACCGGCGGGCGGACCCCCGTGACCATGGGGACCGGCGGGCGGACCGCCTCCGGCCGACCGCCCTTCCTGTCATCCGAGGACGTCCTTCAGGACCCGAGCCGTCGCCCGGGGGAAGGCGGTGTTCCCGTTGTGCCCGCCGGGGAATTCGACCGGCCGGGTGTCCATCCTGGCCGCCAGGGCCAGGGCGCAGCGGTACGTGTGGACCTGCGGCGGGGTCGTCCGGCCCGTCGCCGGGATGATCCGCGTACCGGCGAGCGCGGCGGCCCGCAGGGGCTCGTCCGGGTGGAGGGTGTCCGAGGTGACGGCGGGGAACTCGGTGCCGATGAAGTGGCCGAAGTTGGCCTGGCGCCGGGGCGTCATCGGCTGGGGGGTGAGGTCGGCCTCGGTGTCCTCGTGGGCCGGGTCGATCCCGAGGTGGCGGGCGATGGCCGGGAAGGCCGCCGCCAGTCCTCCGTCCGCGTAGGCGGTCCGGATGGCGGTCAGCTCGGCGATGTGGTCGTCGCGGTCGGCGTCGGGCAGCAGGTTCGGCATGACGGGCTCGTGGGCGACGAGGGCGCCGAGTACCCCCGGGTGGCGGGCCACGACCTGGAGGCCGATCGCCGCGCCCATGCTGAATCCGGCCATCAGCGCCGGCTCGTCGGTGACCTCCGCGAGCAGCCGGGCGACGTCGTCGGCGTGGTCGGCCATGGTGACGGGCCGGGTGGGGGAGTCGAGCGTGCTGCGGGACAGGCCGCGGCGGTCGTACGTGACGACGGTGAAGCGGTCCGTCAGGTGCGGGACGAGGTCGACCGTGCGGTCCGCGTCGCCTTCGCCGCTCTGCGAGAGGAGGAGCACGGGCCCGCTGCCCTCGACCCGGTAGTGGAGCGTGGCGCCCGGGACGTCGAGCGTGCGGGTGGTGGCGGCGGCCGTGGCCATGGTGGTTCCCCCTTGCCTGCTGTCGTCGGCGTCTCCGACTGACACCACGACAGTAACCCATCTATCTCGATGTATCAATATCGATGCATCGATATTGGTGTAGTCTGGGGTCATGAACGGAGTCGAACTGTTCCTCCTGGGACGCACCCTCATGAAGATCGGCGAACAGGCGATGCCGCAGGCCGAGTCCGGTTCGCGAGGGTCCGTTCGCTCGGTCCTGGTGGTCCTCGGCGACCTGGTGTCCCACCCCGGCACCACGGTCGGCGAGATCGCCACCCGCACCGGCCTGCCCCAGAGCCAGGTCTCCACCGCCGTCGCCCGCCTCCAGGAAGCCGGCTCGGTCGACACCCGCCCCGACCCCGCCGACCGCCGCCGGCGCCTCATCCACCCCGCCGCGAACCCCTCCGCCCGGGTCGCCGAAGTCCGCGCCGGCACCATCGACGACGCCCTGGCCGCCGCCCTCACCGCGCCCGACGGCACCCCGCCCCACCCCGACACCCTCAGGGGCCTCACCGAGGCCCTCGACCTCCTCTCCCGCCACCTCACTCCCGAGGCCGTCGGACGTCATCCGTAAGAAGATCGGATTGATGGGTGTAGGGACGCGTGAGGAGGGGGAGGACGCGTGTGGGTGTCCGTGGAAGGGCGCCCCAGAGGTCCGGCAGAGGACCTCTGCTGAATTGACCAGAGGAACGAGCATGGCCAGCGGCACTGTGAAGTGGTTCAACTCCGAGAAGGGGTTCGGTTTCATCGCCCAGGACGGCGGCGGTCCGGACGTCTTCGCCCACTACTCCAACATCTCGGGCAACGGCTACCGCGAGCTGACCGAGGGTGAGTCCGTCACCTTCGACATCACGCAGGGCCAGAAGGGCCCGCAGGCCGAGAACATCGTCCGCGGCTGAGCTCCGGTCACGACTTCTCCACCGAAGGCGCCCGCACCCCGTGCGGGCGCCTTCGGCATGCCCGGCCGCGCCCGTCAGTCACCGGTCGGCCGCTCCGCCTCCTGCGGGGGCTGGAGGCGGAGCACGACGAGGGCCGTGTCGTCGGTGCTGCCGCCCGGCGGGAGGAGGCTGCCGAGCAGGATGTTGGCCAGCGTCTCGGGCGCGGTGGTGTGGTGGTGCGCGAGGGCGTCGGTGAGCCGGTCCAGACCGGTGTCGATGTCCTCGTGGCGACGTTCGACCAGTCCGTCGGTGTAGAGGACCAGGACGGCGCCGTCCGCGAACGCGGTCCGGGCCTGGGGGCGTGGCGTGTGCTCGGGGTGCGCGCCGAGCGGAGGATCGGTCGCCCGGTCGAGCAGCACCACCGTGCCGTCGGGGTGGCAGAGCGCCGGTGGGGGATGCCCGGCACTGCTGTACGCGAGGGTGCGGCTGTCCCAGTCGATGAAGACGGACACGGCGGTGGTGGACTCGGCGCCGTAGATGTCACGCGCGTACAGGTCGAGCACGTCGAGCGCCTGCGCCGGGCCGTCGGCGACCCGTGACGCCGCCGACAGGGCGCTGCGGAGCTGCCCCATGACCCCGGCGGCGCGCAGCCCGTGGCCGACGACGTCACCGACCGCGACCGCCGTACGGCCGGGCAGGTCGACCAGGTCGTACCAGTCGCCGCAGACGTTCAGCGCACCCGTCGCGGGCCGGTAGCGCACCGCGGCCTGGTGGCGCCCGAGCAGCCGCGGCGTCGGCAGCATCGCCTCCTGGAGATGGAGCGCCACCTCGCGTTCGCGGGCGTGGGCCCGCCGCAGCCGCTCGTTGACCTCCTGCAACTCCCTGGCCCGCGTGTACAGCTCGGACTCGAGCACCTGCGCGCGGTCTCCGCCGCCGCGGGCGCGAATGAGCTCGGTGACCTCCTCCACCCGGTGCAGCAGCAGGGCCACGGAGCCGTCGGGCGCCAGCACCGCCGTGTTGACCGGACTCCAGTACCGCTCCCGCCACTCACCGGGCCGGTCGGGATCCTCGACGTCGTAGCGCTGCACCGCCATGCTGTCGCGCTCCCCGGTCGCCACGACCCGCTCCAGCGAGGCGCGCAGGTTGCGCATGCCCGTCGCCGACGGATCCTGGGGGTTGTCGGGAAACACGTCGAACAGGTAGCGGCCGACGAGCTGCTCCCGCGTACGCCCGGACACCGTCAGGAACGCCTCGTTCACGTCGGCGTACACCAGCGCCGGGGTCAGCAGCGCCAACGCGCCCGGCATCGCCTGGAAGACCACCTGATAGTCGATCCCGGGTCCGCTCACCATCCACCTGTCCCCGTGCCGCCGCTCCCGCCCTGAGGCTGCTCCCACGCTAGGCGCGGGCCCGGGGCGCGGCCTGCGGTGTTACGCCGTTCGGACTCCTGGCCCGCGTACGCCCCCGCAGGTGCTGCGGCACCTGCGACACCCGCGGCACCTGCGACACGTACAGCACCTGCGGCACCGGGCGCACGCCGCACCGCACCCGTGCGGGGCCTTCCTGTGGCCGGCCGACCCAGCGGCCCTATATCGCTTGCGCGTTCTTCCGTTCACCGTCGCGGGTGGTTCATCGGATGACCGCGCCACCCGTGAACCGCGGAGCGCGTTGGGGTTGCCGTGACGCCCGTGCAGTGACGGTTCTGCAATCAGGACCTGCAGGTTTCAGTGCCGACCCGCGGCCTTGGCGGGGCGGCGGCGTCCGGCGACAAGAGCGACGACCTGGATGGTGGGCAGTGCCGGAGATGTGGACTCGCGCCGATGGACACGACACCCGGTTCGTGGACCGCTTCCCGGGCGGTCACGGCCTGGTCGGACGGGACGGCGAACTCGCGGCACTCCGCGACGCCCTCTCAAAGCACCGCCTGGTCACCGTGACGGGAGCGGTCGGCACGGGAAAGAGCAGCCTGGCCCACACGGCCCTCGCCCCGCCGTCGCGCGACCCCGGACGGACGGTCGTCCGCGTGCGCTGGCACGACGGGATTCCCGTGGGCCGCCGCGCCCTGGCGGGGAGGGTCGCCCGATCCCTGAACCCCGGCGTCCCCCCGCCGGACTCGGCGGATACGGACATCACGACCGTCGCGCGCACCTTCCCGCCCGGCCGGGTCCTGCTCTTCCTCGACGACGTCGACCCCGTGCACACCGAATGCGTCGGCCTCGTCCAGGCACTCCTCATGGCCCTGCCGGCCCTGCGGATCCTGGTGACCGCACGCCGCCCCCTCGGGCTCGGCGACGAGAAGGTCGTGCGCCTGGGCCCGCTCCGCTTCGAGGCCGTACGCGTCGAGGTCCCGGCCCAGCCCGCCGGGGCGCGCCGAACCGAGGACGCGCCCGGCCGGGGAGCGGGAACCGAAGGGACACGAGCCGTACGAGCACGCGGCGAAGGCGTACGAGCCGAAGGCGCGCGAGGCGAGGGCCTACGCGCCGACGGGCCGCGAGCCGAGGCGGTACGAGCCGATGGGCTACGCGCCGACGGGCCGCGAGCCGAGGGCGTGCGAGCCGCCGGAGCGAGGTCCACCCCCGCCGCAGAACTCCTCCTGTCCCGCGCACGGGAGCGGGGGTGGACCGGTGAAACCCCCGATCCCGCGGCCGTGGCACGTGTGTGCCGACTGCTCGAAGGAGTACCCCTGGCCCTCGAACTGGCCGCGGCCCGGCTGGGGGAGTGGACCATGGACGAACTGGCCGCCCGCATCGAGGCCGACCAGTGCGGGCTCGCCGACCCGGCGCCGCTCCTCCGACGGCACCGCTCCCTGCGGACCGCCGTCGGAGCCGTGCACGCCCTGTGCGGACCCGCGGCGCGCAGGGTGTGGCGCCGCGCCGGCGTCTTCGCCGGGCCGTTCACGGAGGCGGCGGCGGTGTTCGTCTGCCAGGACTCGGGGCTCGCACCGCACGAAGTGCCCCCCGCGCTGGCGATGCTGAGCGCGGCGGGAGTGCTCCAGGTGCTCGGCGATCCGGGAGGAGTGAGCAGGCCCCGCTACCGCATGGCCCGTTCCGCCCGTGACTTCGCCGCGGAACGGCTGGCCGCGGCGGGCGAACTGCCGGTCACACGGGACCGGCACGCCGTCCACTTCAGAGGTGTCGCCGCGGTCGCCGAGACCCTGTGGAACACGGGCCTCCAGCGGCAGGCACTGCAGACCGTCCAGGACGAGCACGACGACCTGATGGCCCTGGTCCGCCGCGGGGCGGCCCACACCGAATCCGCCCACACCGGAGTCGAGCACTCCAGAGCCGACCATTCCGGAGCCGACCGCTCCGGAGCCGACCCCGGCCGGGCGGGCGGCGACGCCGCGGACCCCACCGGTCAGGCCGAGACCGCGCTGGAGACCACGCTCCACCTCTGGTTCTGGTGGGCGGTCCACGATCACGCCGCGGAAGGCAGCGCCCACCTGCGGGCCCTGCTGCCCCTGTTCCCCTCCGACAGCGTGCTCGTGGCGCAGGGCCGGTGGCTCGAGGCCTGGCTGTGCGCGGCAGCGGACCCCCGTACGGCGCACGACCTGCTCTCCCTCGCCTGGCCGGTCGCCGTCCTGCACGGCGACGACGCGCTGATCGGCCGCATCGCCCACGTCCACGGCACGCTGGCGTGGGAGCGACGGGATCCGGAAGCCGCCGCCGCGTACTACCGCCAGGCCGCCGACACCGTGCCCGGCGGAGCTCCCGGGGGCCCGCCGCCCATGGTCAGCCTCGCCGCCCTCGCCGTCGTCCAGGCCCACCACGACCCCGCGGCCGCCGCCCGCACCGCCCGCCGCGCCCTCGCCCAGCAGAACGGCCGCAACGACGCCTGGGCCGCCGCCCTCGCCCACTACGCCCGAGCCCTCGCCGACCACCGCGCCGGCCGCACCGCGCGCGCCCGCCACCGGGCCCTCCGCGCGCTCGCCGACCTCGAATCCCGACTCGACGCCCCCCGCGCCCGCACCGCCCTCCGCCACCTCCTGACCGCCCTGGACCGCCTCGCACCGCCGCCCGGCACCCCCGTACCCGCGCCCCGTTCCCAGGTGCGCCCGATGGGCGGGCCACTGCCCTGGCCCACGGTCAGGACGACGGTCCCGACGCCGTTCGACCAGGCCGAGTAGCGCGCCCCCGGTCAACCGCGGCCGTCGGCCGTACGCCCGTTCACCGGGCGATCGGGGTGGTGCCGGTCGCCGCGAGGGAGAGTTCCCAGAGCCGTGCGGCGGCGTCGGGGGCGACGGCGTACTCGCGGACGCCGCCGTCGTCCATGGGCTCGTCAGGGGCGGAGACGCGGGCGACGTCGCAGTCCTCCAGGTAGAGCCCGCCGCGTGCGTCGAGGAGGGGGGACGTGGCTGCCCACAGGCCGGTGGCGGCGCCCTGGGAGGGGGTCTTGAAGCCGGCGCCGACCACGGTGCCGTGCTCGTCCACCCACCCGCGGTCCACCTGCTCCTGGAGGCTCATCTCCCGCTGGAGACCCGTGATGATCCTGCCGGGGTGGAGGGCGAACGCCCGGACGCCGTCGTCGCGTCCGAGGGCGTCGAGGTGGACGGCGAACAGGGCGTTGGCGGTCTTGGCCTGGCCGTAGGCCAGCCACTTGTCGTAGCCGGTACGGAAGTGCGGGTCGTGCCAGCGGATGTCGGTCAGGGTGTGCCCGGCGGAGCTGTTGACCACGACGCGCGCGCCGTCCGCGGCGGCCAGGAGCGGGTAGAGCTCGCCGGTGAGCGCGAAGTGCCCGAAGTGGTTCGCGGCGAACTGGCTCTCCCAGCCGGGCCCGACGAGCCGCTCCGGGGTGGCCATGGTGCCCGCGACGGCCATCAGGACGTCGAGCCGGTCGATCCGTTCGCCGATCCGTGCGGCGGCGGCGCGCACGCTGCCGAGGTCGGCCAGGTCCATGGCGACGACCTCGCAGCGCTCCACGTCCCGGAGAACGGTGCGGGCGGTGTCGGGACGGCGTGCCGGAACGATGACGCGGGCCCCGGCGGCCGCCAGGCTCCGGGTGGTCTCCAGTCCGAGTCCGGAGTAGCCCCCGGTCACCACGGCGGTCGTGCCGGAGAGGTCCAGGCCGTCCATGACGTCCTCGGCGGCGGTGGCGGCGGAGAAGGGCGAACCGAGCGGCCGCTGATCAGTAGGGGTCATGCCGCCGACGCTACGATCTGGAGCGAGGTCTAGATCAAGTCCTAGACTGCCCGGCATGACGACCGCCGAGACCCATGAGGAGCCGCTGAGCATCGGCGAGGTGGCCGAGCGGACCGGACTCAGCGTGCACGCCCTGCGCTTCTACGAGCGCGAGGGCCTGCTGGTCGGACCCGTGCACCGCACGTCGGGCGGCCGACGGCGGTACACCTCCTTCGACGTGGACTGGCTGCTGATCTGCGTCAAACTCCGGGAATCCGGCATGCCGCTCTCCGACCTCGGCCGGTTCGCCGACCTGGTGCGGCAAGGTCCCGGCAACGAGGCGGAACGCCTGCGCCTGCTCGACGCCCATCGCCGGCGCGTCGACGCACAGATCCGGGCGCTGGAGGAGTGCCGTTCCGTCATCGCCTGGAAGGTCGGCGTCTACGCCGAGCACCTCGCCCGCGGTGAGGCCGGGGGGCTCTGGGACCCGACCGCCTGAGGCGAGCACGGACAGCCTGTCGGTGTCGGTGTCGGTGTCGGTGTCGGTGCCGGTGTCATCGCCCGGCGTCCGGCCTTCGGGAACCGAAGCGTCGACGGCGGCGGCGTCGACCACGTCCCGGCCCGCTCCGGCCACGGGCCTCTTGCCGATCGTGGCGGCTCAGGACGCCCCCTCGTCCTGCCGGCGCAGTCGCGTGTTGAGCCGGGCGGCCTCGCGTGTCAGGTGGTCGCGTTCGGCGAGGTTCGGTGCTTTGCGTGCGGCCTCGGCGTACAGGCGCGCGGCCGTCGTGAGGTCGCCGGCGCGTTCGTGGAGGTGGGCCGCGACGGCGGTGTGGCGGGGGAGGGAGTCGTCGAGGGCGGAGAGGGCGGCGAGACCGGCACGGGGTCCGTCGGCCTCGCCGACGGCGACGGCGCGGTTGAGGCGGACGACCGGGCTGTCGGTGAGGCGGACGAGTTCGTCGTACCACTCGACGATCTGCACCCAGTCGGTCTCCTCGGCGGTGGGCGCGTCGGCGTGGAGGGCGGCGACGGCGGCCTGGGCCTGGTACTCGCCCAGCCGGTCGCGGGCGAGCGCTGCCTGAAGGATCTCGATGCCTTCGGTGATCGCGGCCTCGTCCCACAGGCCGCGGTCCTGCTCGGCGAGGGGCACCAGGCTGCCGTCGGGCGCGGTCCTCGCGGCGCGCCGGGCGTGGTGGAGGAGCATGAGGGCGAGCAGGCCCGCCACCTCGGGGTGGTCGACGGAGGCCGCCAGCTGCCGGGTGAGCCGGATGGCCTCGGCGGAGAGGTCGACGTCGCCGGAGTAGCCCTCGTTGAAGACCAGGTAGAGGACGCGCAGGACGGTGCCGACGTCGCCGGTGCGGTCAGGCGTTCCCCGACCTTCCGGCTCCGTTCGGGCGGAGGGGAACCCGACGGCGGACACGGTGCGCTTGGCGCGGCTGATCCGCTGGGCCATCGTCGCCTCGGGCACCAGGTACGCCCGGGCGATCTGGCGGGTGGTGAGCCCGCCGACGGCGCGCAGGGTGAGCGCGACCGCCGACGACGGCGTCAGCGACGGGTGGGCGCACAGGAAGTAGAGCCGCAGGGTGTCGTCCACCGCGGGCACGGGCCCGGGCGCCGGCTCCTCGTCCACCCGGTCCTCACGCCGGCGGCGCGCGGTGTCCGCCCGGGTCGCGTCGAGGAACTTGCGCCAGGCGACGGTGACCAGCCAGCCCTTCGGGTCCTGCGGAGGGCCGGCCGGCCAGACGCGTACGGCCTCGACCAGGGCGTCCTGCACCGCGTCCTCGGCCGCCGCGAAATCCGCTCCGCGGCGGACGAGGATCGCGAGGACGACCGGGGTGAGGCGGCGGAGCAGGGCCTCGTCCATCGGCGGGGTCACTCCGTGACGGTGGGCGGCTCGGCCAGGAACGGACGCAGCTCCAGCCATTCGTGGATCGGCTTCCCGCCCGCCCCGGGGGCGGCCGAGAGCTCCCCGGCCAGCTCGACGGCGCGCTCGTAGCTGTCGACGTCGATCACCATCCAGCCGGCGATCAGGTCCTTGGTCTCGGCGAACGGGCCGTCGGTGACCGGCGGGCGTCCCTCGCCGTCGTACCGGACGAACGTCCCCTCGGGGGCGAGCGCCTGCCCGTCGACGAACTCGCCGGTCCCTTCGAGCCGGGTCGCGAAGTCCCGCATGTACCGCATGTGGGCCGAGATCTCCTCCGGCGTCCACCGCTCCATGGGCACGTCGTTCACCGCCGCCGGGGCGCCGCGGTAGTGCTTGAGCAGCAGGTACTTGGCCATCGTCTTCTCCTCGGTGCTCGTGCGACCCATTCTGGTCGCCTTCACACCGGGGACGGAGCGGGCCACGGCTTCTCGACATCACCGCGCGGACTTTTTCGGCGGATCGCCGCCGTCCGGCTCACGAGGGGTTGAGGAGCCGGAAGACGATCACCCGTCCGGCGGGGTCCAACCGGAACTCCGCGTCCTCCGCCGACGCCCCAGAGACCGCCGCCGCCTCGAACGCGGCACTGGTCTGCCACCGGGTGCCCGCGCCGGCGCCCGGCGGGGGCGTCGGCGGAGGCTCGGCCGCCTCGGTCCACGCGTACTGCTTCGTGAGCCGTCGTACGTCGGCCTCCGTCAGGCGGGCGAACCCCTTCAGCTCGAGGTCGGTGGGCCCGGGCACCCTCGGATCGGCGACCCCCAGCGGCTCGTACGTCCACTCGACGCTCTCCACGTCCCCGAGCTGCGGCAGCGACGAGGCGATGGGCGCCTCGTCGTGGCGCACCTTCGGCGGCGCCTTCTCCGGAGCCGCCCCGGACCGCCGCTCCCCGGTGCACCCCACCGCGGTCGTCAGCGACAGCACCACGAGCACTCCGGCGCACGCCTTCCTGGCCCGCATGATCGTTCCCCCTCCGATGCCCAGCCCGCGCGCCCGGTCGGCGCGCTGCTCCACGGGACACGCCCTCCCGGACGGTGACGGTTCCGACCGGGGCTCCGTGACGACGGGCCGGGCTGCAAGGCCGTGGCCGGCCCCGGAGGGCGACGGCCGTCCCCGCGGCGCACTTTCCTGCCCGGATCCCCTTACCGGCAGGGGGGTTTGCCCTTAGCCTCACCCTTGCGCGCAAGTTACCTGCCAGTTAATGAATCTGTGATGGGCGCACCGGGCCCGGAGGTCGACATGAGTTCCGCGCAGTATCCGCTGGAAAGCCGCCCGCACTCGGTGGCGCACCTCTTCCTCTCCAGGGTCGAGGCCACACCCGGCCGGGAGGCGTACCGCTACCCCGTGGCGGGCGCCCCGGGGGCGCACGGCTCCGAGGAGTGGCGGTCCCTGACGTGGGCGCAGACGGCGGAGCGGGTGAACGCCATCGCGGCCGGCCTGCTGGCGCTGGGGCTGCGGCCCGAGGAGCGGGTGGCCATCTCCTCCTCGACGCGTATCGAGTGGATCCTGGCCGACATGGGGGTGATGTGCGCGGGAGGCGCCGCGACCGCCGTGTACCCGAGCACCAACGCCGACGAGACGGCCTACATCCTCGCGGACTCCGACAGCCGGGCGATCTTCGTCGAGGACGCCGCGCAGCTGGCCAAGGTGGCCGAGCACAAGGACCGCCTGCCCGGCCTCGACCACGCGATCCTCTTCGACGCCGAGGCGGACCCGCCCCTGATCGAGGGGATGGAGACGCTGACCCTCGCCGAGCTGGAGCGGCGCGGCGCGGCGCACCTGCGGGACCACCCGGACGCGATCGGGGTGACGGTCCGGGCCATCGAGCCGGACCGACTCGCCACCCTGATCTACACCTCCGGAACCACCGGCCGCCCGAAGGGCGTGCGGCTGGTGCACGACTGCTGGTCCTACCAGGGCGTCGCGCAGGAGGCCACCGGCCTCGTACGCCCCGACGACGTGCAGTTCCTGTGGCTTCCGCTGTCCCACGTCTTCGGCAAGGCCCTGATATCCGGTCAGATCACGTCCGGTCACGTGATGGCCGTGGACGGGCGGATCGACCGCATCATCACCAACCTGCCCACCGTCCGGCCCACCGTGATGGCGTCCGCGCCGAGGGTCTTCGAGAAGGTCTACAACGGCATCGCGTCCAAGGCGAGGGCCGAGGGCGGGGCCAAGCACAAGATCTTCCTGTGGGCGGCGAAGGTCGCCCGCGACCACGCCAGGACCGGGCAGGAACGGATGGTCGCGACCGGGCGCCGCACCGTGCCCCTGTGGCTCTCCGTCCAGCACGCGGTGGCCGACAGGCTCGTCTACGGCAAGATCCGCGCCGCCTTCGGGGGCCGGCTCCGCGGCAGCGCCTCGGGCAGCGCCGCACTCGCCCCCGACATCGGCTACTTCTTCGCCGGCGCGGGCGTGCCCGTACTCGAAGGCTACGGACTGACCGAGACCAGCGCCGCCTGCACCGTCAACCCCGCCGACGACTTCCGGGTCGGCACGGTCGGCAGGACCCTCCCCGGCACCGAGGTCCGCATCGCCGAGGACGGCGAGATCCTCCTGCGCGGCCCCGGCATCATGCGCGGCTACCACAACCTCCCGGACAAGACCGCCGAAGTGCTGGAGGCCGACGGCTGGTTCCGCACCGGCGACATCGGCGACGTCGACAAGGACGGCTTCGTCCGCATCACCGACCGCAAGAAGGACCTCTTCAAGACCTCGGGCGGCAAGTACGTGGCCCCCACCGAGATCGAGGGCCGCTTCAAGGCCGTCTGCCCGTACGTCAGCAACATCCTGGTCATCGGCAACGGCCGCAACTACTGCACCGCCCTGATCACCCTCGACGAAACCGCGATCATGCCCTGGGCGGCGGCCCACGGCCAGGCCGGCCGCGACTACGCCGAGGTCGTCTCCTCCCCGGACACCCACGCCCTGATCGACGGCTTCGTGCAGCGCGTCAACGGCGACCTCCAGCGGTGGCAGACCATCAAGAAGTTCTCCGTCCTCCCCCGCGACCTCGACGTCGAACACGGCGAGCTCACCCCCAGCCTCAAGGTCAAGCGGCCCTTCGTCGAGAAGGAGTACGCCCACCTCGTCGAGGCCATGTACGAAGGTTCCCGCGAGGCCTGACACCCCGGCCGTGCCGCCCCTCCGCCCACCGGGGGAGGCGGCACGACCGCGCCCCCTCGGCCCGTGCCCCGGTCAGGCGCCGTGCGGTGCCACCAGGCCCGACTCGTAGGCGAAGACGACGAGTTGGGCCCGGTCGCGGGCCCGGAGCTTGGTCATCGCCCGGTTGACATGGGTCTTCGCGGTCAGCGGGCTGATGACCATGCGGTCGGCGATCTCGTCGTTGGACAGGCCCTGCGCCACCAGGACGACGGCCTCGCGTTCCCGGCTCGTCAGCTCCCGCATCCCCGCGTCCGTGCCCGTGGGGACGGGCCGGCTGACGTACCGGTCGATGAGTCTGCGCGTGATCGACGGTGCGAGGAGCGCGTCCCCACGGGCGGCGACGCGCACGGCGTGCAGGAAGTCCTCCGGCATGACGTCCTTGACGAGGAACCCGGCGGCGCCGGCCCGCAACGAGTGGAAGACGTACTCGTCGAAGCTGTAGTTCGTCAGGATGACCACGTGCACCCCGGCCAGGTCGGGGTCCGCGGCGATGCGCCGGGTCGCCTCGATGCCGTCCACGGCCGGCATCTGGATGTCGACGAGCGCGACGTCGGGCAGGTGCTTCCTGGCCAGCTCCACGCCCTCACCGCCGTCGGCGGCCTCGGCCACCACCTCGATGTCGTCCTCGAGGTCGAGGAGCGCGCGGAACCCGCTGCGGATGAGGGGCTGGTCGTCGACCAGCAGCACACGGATCACGACGTCCGGTCCACGGGGAGCTCGGCCCGGACGGCGAAGCCGCCGCCGTCACGCGGCGCGGCCCGCAGCCGGCCGCCCAGGGCGGTGACGCGCTCCCGCATCCCGAGCAACCCGAGGCCCGGCATCGGGACGGCACCGGACGCGGCCCTTCCGTCGTCGACCACGGCTATCACGAGGGCGTCCGGACGGCGGTCGATCCGGACCGACGCCGTGGTGGCGTCCGCGTGGCGGGCGACGTTCGTCAGCGACTCCTGCACGATCCGGTACACCGTCCGGTCCACCGCGGCCGACACGTCGAGGGGCGCGCCCTCGACCGTCAGCGTCGCGTCCAGGCCGAACGTACGGGCCCGACGCACCAGTTCCGGGACGTCGTCGAGCCCGCGCGGCGGGGTCGTGTCGTCGTCGCGCAGCGCCTCCAGCGTGGCACGCAGCTCCCGGCTCGCCTCGCGGCCGGCCTCCTGGATCGCGAGGAGCGACGCCGGCACGTCCTCGCCCCGCTTCCGGGCCACGTGCACGGCGACCTCCGCCTGGACCTTGATGACCGAGATCTGATGGGTGAGCGAGTCGTGCAGCTCCCGCGCGATGCGCAGCCGCTCCTCGTCCGCACGGCGCCGCGCGGTCTCCTCCCGGGTCCGCTCGGCCTCGTCCGCCCGCTGCTCCGCCTGCCGCAGCGCCTCTCCCGCGGCGCCCGCCGCGACGAGCCAGGCGATCTCCAGGGCGCCGCGTGCCTGCGCGAACGCCTCGCCCGTGCCGTGCGATCCCGACGCCAGGGCCGCGAGCGGCAGCAGCGCCAGCACGACGACGCTCACCACCACCGCGACCGTACGGTGCCCGGCCCGCACGGCCGCGTACACGGCGAACAGGTACGCCACGGCCGCCACGTCGAAGCCCGCCGCCTGGTACCCGACGGCGCACGCGCCCGTGGCCCCCAGCACGGCGACCGGAACCCTCCTCCGAGCGGCCAGCGCGAGCCCGCCGACCGCGAGCAGCGCGTACCCCGCGACGGCCCGCCCGCCCGAGGCGGAACCCTGCTGGGAGAGCCCGGTGACCACGAGCGTCGCCGCCAGGCCCACCGCGACGACCCCGTCACCGAACCGGGCCCGCAGCCGGGCCGCACCTGCACTCATGCGGGCACCCTAACCGGCCGCCGCCGCGGGCGAGTCAGCCTCGGAGACGAGCCACCCGCTACCACGTGCGCAGTAGTTCCCCGCCGTCTGCGGCATCCGCGGTAGCCGCGTGCCGCGCCTGCGGCAGCGCGAAGTGTCCGCGCCCGGCGGACGACCGGGGCCGCCCCCGCCGGACATGCTCAGGTGACGACGAGCCGTCCGCGAAGGCGACGACGCCCCGTCCAGCGAACGCGACCAATGCCCGGTCCCGCGACCGCGGCCGTGACCGACGCCCGCGACCGTGACCGATGCCCCGTGCCGCGGCCGCGACTGCGGCTGACGCCCCGTGCCGCGACCGCGACCGCCGACCCGCCCCGAGAAAGAGGAGTCCTTCCATGTCCGCTCGACTGCCCGCCCGCCGCCTGCTCGCCGCCGTCTCCACCGTGTGGCTCGCCGGCATCGCGCTCGCCGCACCCGCGACCGCCCGCGCCTCGGCCCCGCCGCTTGCCGCCGCCGTCTACGACTTCGGCCCCGGGCGCGCCGGATCCTCCGTGGGCGCACTGCTGGGACTGGCCGGCGCGGTGATCGGTTGGCTGGCCGTGTCCCGTCCCGCCGGCCGCCTCGGTGTCGCCCGCGGGCAGCTCGGGGCCAGGGCGGCCGTGGCGGCCGGGCTGGTCGCCACGGCCGTCGGCGTCCTGGTCGCGGCCACGGCCGACGGGGGTCTCGGCACCGGCAACGGGCTCGGCGGCGCCTACGTGGCCATCCTCGTGGGACTGGCGAGCACGACCCTCGGCGCACGCGCGACGTCCCGGGCGCGGCGTACCCCCTGACGGCCCCACCGGGCCGGCGGTCCGCGCATCGAGGGCGTGTATCGCGGACGTATCGGAAACCGCATACGCCACCGCAACAGCGCGTCGGCTCCCCTGGGAGCATGAACCCCAACCCACCCCCGTCGACGCCGCCCCGTCGCACGCGCGGGATCGTGCTCCTCGGCGTGGCGATCCTCGCCCTGGCGGGAGCCCTGTTCGCCGTGCGCGGGCCGCTGATGATGTCCGCCCCGCGCTGCATGGCCGGGCGGTGGCACGGGTGCTACGACACGTTCAACGGCGTGGTGCTCATGACGCTGGTCGCGCTGCCCTTGGCCGTACTCGTGGCGTGGGCGCTCGCGCGCCGTCGGCGTGCCGGAGGGGTCGGGTCGGCGTGGCGGCTGTCGCTCGCCGAGGTGGGCATGGTCCACGGGACGGTGCCGTTCCTGTGGCTGACGATGATGCCGGGCGGCGCGGCGGGCACCGCGCCCGCCCGGGTGGCCCTGGTGCCGCTGAGGGACCTGGTCTCGATGGGGGCGCTGGGGATCGCCGGCAACCTGCTGGTCTTCGCGGCGCTGGGGTTCTTCGCCCCGATGAGGTTCGCGGCGCTGGCGTCCCTGCCGAGGATCCTGGCGCTCGGGGCGGGCTGCTCGGCCCTGGTCGAGACCGCGCAGTACGCGCTGCGGCTCGACCGGGTGTCCTCCGTGGACGACGTCCTGGTCAACGCGGCCGGCGCCGTACTGGCCGCACTGGCGTCGCGACGCTGGTGGCGCACCACGCGCGAGGCACCGCGATCGGACCCCCGTCGCCCCGTGCCGGAACCGGTGGGCTGAGGGCGCGCCCGCGGTCGACACGTCCTCGCGCACGCCACCGCATACGGTGGCGATATGCGGTGCTGCTTAGGCTTCGGACATGCGTGTACTGATCGTGGAGGACGAGCCCTACCTGGCCGAGGCCGTCCGTGACGGTCTGCGGCTGGAGGCGATCGCCGCCGACATCGCCGGCGACGGAGACTCCGCCCTGGAGTTGCTGAGCGTCCACTCGTACGACCTCGCGGTCCTCGACCGCGACATCCCCGGCCCCTCCGGCGACGAGGTCGCCCGGCGCATCGTCGCCTCGGGCAGCGGCATCCCGATCCTCATGCTCACCGCCGCCGACCGCATCGACGACAAGGCGTCCGGGTTCGAGCTCGGCGCCGACGACTACCTCACCAAGCCGTTCGACCTGCGCGAGCTCGTCCTGCGGCTCAGGGCACTCGACCGCAGGCGCGCGTACGCACGCCCCCCGGTCCGCGAGATCGCGGGCCTGCGGCTCGACCCCTTCCGCCGCGAGGTCTTCCGCGACGGACGCTACGTCGCCCTCACCCGCAAGCAGTTCGCCGTCCTCGAAGTCCTCGTCGCCGCCGAGGGCGGGGTCGTCAGCGCCGAAGAACTCCTCGAACGCGCCTGGGACGAGAACGCCGACCCCCTCACCAACGCCGTGCGCATCACCGTCTCGGCCCTGCGCAAACGACTCGGCGAACCCCGGCTCATCGCCACCGTCCCCGGCGTCGGCTACCGGATCGACACCGGTGGCGGCACCGCCACCCCGGACGGCGACGCCCCGGACCCCGGTACGACCGCCGGCAGCACGCGTGCGTAGACGCCCGGGGCCCAGCGCCCGCCTCCGCCTCACCCTCAGCTACGCCGGGTTCCTCGCCGTCGCCGGCGCGCTGCTGCTGGTCGTGGTGTGGGTCTTCATCCTGCGCTACGTGCCCGACAACTCCCAGGGCCTCCTCGGGGTCGCCCCCAACCGCTACCTGCTCGTGCGCACCTTCGCACCCGCCGCCGCGGCGGCGATGGCGTTCCTGCTCGTGTTCGGCCTCGTCGGGGGCTGGATCCTCGCCGGGCGGATGCTGGCACCCCTCACGCGGATCACGGACGCGGCGCGGCTGGCCGGGGAGGGCTCGCTGTCCCACCGGATCCGCATGGAAGGCCGCCAGGACGAGTTCCGCGAACTCGCCGACGCGTTCGACACCATGCTCGGACGGCTCGAATCGCACGTCGCCGAGCAGCGCAGGTTCGCCGCGAACGCCTCGCACGAACTGCGCACCCCGCTGGCGATCTCGCGGACCCTCCTGGACGTCGCCCGCAAGGACCCCACGCGCGACCGCGGCGAACTCGTCGCACGCCTGCAGGCCGTCAACACGCGGGCGATCGACCTCACCGAGGCCCTCCTGCTGCTCAGCCGCAGCGACCGCGGGACCTTCACCCGCGAGGGCGTCGACCTGTCCCTCGTCGCCGAAGAGGCCGCCGAGACCCTGCTCCCGCTCGCCGAGCGGCGCGGCGTCACGCTCGACGTCACCGGCGGCACGGCACGGACCAGCGGCTCCGCGGAACTCCTGCTGCGGATGGCGACGAACCTCGTGCAGAACGCCGTCGTCCACAACCTCCCCACCGGCGGCACCGTGTCGGTCCGCACCGAGGCGCATGGCAGCACCGGTGTGCTGCGGGTCGAGAACACGGGCCGCCGGCTTCCGCCGGAACTGGTGCCGACCCTCACCGAACCCTTCCAGCGGGGAACGGAACGCGCCCGCACCGACGAGCACCCCGGCGTCGGGCTCGGCCTGGCCCTCGTCCACAGCATCGTCCGCGCCCACGACGGAACCCTCGACCTCGAACCCCGCGCCGAGGGCGGTCTCGTCGTCACGGTCCGGCTCCCCGCCGCGCCCTGAGGCGAGGTCAGGGAGCGAACGACAGCATGCGGGGCTCGTGCTGGGCGTCGTCGCCGCTCACGCCCGAGGGCGTGAGCACGAGCCGGTCGCCCACGTAGGCGTTCGTCCCGGTGGCTCCCATCCGGAACTCGACCGGCGCGGTGGACGCGGGCAGTTTCAGCACGTCCTTGATCGTGTCCACGCCTCCCGGACCGACCCGGAAGACCCGCCCGGGTCCGCCGAGCGTGCCCACCTGGTAGACGGTCCCCGTCCTGCCCGGTCCCGCGCGCAGCGGGAAGTAGCCGTACGAGGTGCCCTCCGACTTCACGCCCCACACCAGCTTTCCGGTGGCGAGGTCGTACGCGCCGACACGGTCGTCCCCGCCGAGGAGGACGAGGCCCGACCCGACGACGGCCTCCCGGCACGCCTGCGCGTCGCCGCTGGTGTCCACGGAGTCCCCGCAGTGGGTGAATCCCTTCGCCCGGGGGTCGATGGTCCTGCGCGCCCGGCCGTCGGGACCGAGGGCGACGACCCGCCAGTCCGCCCCGCTCGTCTCCTTGCGCACGGTCGTGACCACGACCGGGTCGACGGAGAGCACCTGCCCGATGACGTGGCCCGGCTCGGTCCGGTACCGCCACCGGACCTTGCCGGTGGCCGGATCGATCTCCCGGAGCTGGCTGTACGACTTCTCCAGCGCGGTGATCGCGCAGTCCGCGACGACGAGGAGCCGCTTGCCGCCCGCCACCCTGCCGGGGTGGCACTTCCCGGGGTTCTCCATCGGGATGTCGTACAGCCTGGTCCCGTCCGCCACCCGGTACGCGGCGGCCTTCATGCTCTGGACGATCGCGACGGTGCCGGCGCTCACCGCGCTGTCCACCGTGATCGTGCCGTCGCCGGCCCCCGTCTCGGTCAGCTGCGCGCGCCAGCCCGCCTTCCCGGTGCGCAGGTCGATCATCTGGAGCCGGTTGCACCGGGTGCCGGTCCAGGCCTCCACGTTCTTGAGCACGATCACGACCTTGCCGTCGGGCGTCGGGTCGGCCGGTGTCTCGCAGACGGGGGTCGGGAGCGTGACGCTCCACAGCTCGGCGCCGTCGCCGAGCCGGTGCGCGACGACCTTCTTGTAGACGGCCTGGACCGCGGTGTCGCCCACGATCCACAGGTTGCCCAGGGCGATGTTCCGGCGGGGCAGGTCGGTCCGGTCGTCGACGATCCAGCCGCTCGCCTCGCCGGCCCGGCGCCGTTGCGCGATCTCCCCCGTGCCGGGGATGTGCGAGGCCCGCGCCGCGGGCTCCGTCGACGGGGGAGTGGCCGCCGTTCCGGGAGGGCCGGCCGTCCCCTCCGCGACGGGCCGCGATGTCCCGTCCTCCTCGCCTCCCCGTTGCACCAGGTACCCGCCGGCGCCGGCGAGCAGCAGGAGGACGAGACCCACCGCGACGGCCGGCCACCGGCGCCGGCGCGGCCCCGGCGGCGGTGGTCCGTACCCTTCGGACGCGTACGGGTTGTCCGGCACGGGCCAGGGCGGTGGGCTGTGCCTGTACCAGGGTTCTTGCGACTGCGACATCCGGTTCCCCCGCTGCGGTGTGAACGACCCTGTTCTAGAATAGAGTTCCAGAAATTTGTTCTGATTCCGGGTCAGGTTGGCGACCTCGGGGGAACGGGTGATGCCCCGATGGATGCCAAGCGGCTTGTGTGCCATCGTGTCGAGGGTCGTCGGACATGGGCGCTGAGGTCTGGGGTGGTCGTACGTGGATTGGCTCGATGGGACGGACTTCGGTCACTACGCGCTGTGCCCGGCGCCGTACCTGAAGTCCTGGAACGGCACCGAGGCGGATGCGGTGACCCCGGAACATGTCGGGAAATTCGTACTGCCGGACCATGGGGACGTGCTCACGCTGGGAGGGCAGGGACTCCCGGTGGCCTGTCTGGAGAGGATGATGACCTTTGTCCGGTGGGTCGCCTGTGATGACGACGCCGGGCTGGAGGACGCCGTGGAACAGGCCATGAACTCGCACGAGTGGCAGGACGCGTTCGAGATCACACTGGGCGGCCCCTACGTTCTGCTGGATTCCGGGGCGCTCGGCGCCGAAGTCGGTGAGGACGAGGTGATCCGGGTGAATGTTCCCCACGGGCGCTACCGGGTGCGGTCACTGCTCATCCGTCCCGCCATGGGCGAGTTCTTCCTGGAGAGGCTGATCGCGATCTGAACCCGTCCCGTCCGCCGTCGGGGCGAAGGGACCGCTCAAGGCGGCCCACTGGAGCAGCAGGATGGTCTTGCCGTCGGCGATGCGGCCGTCGTGGCACATGGCGAGGGCGTCGGGGAAGGGCAGTTCGAGCACTTCGATGTCCTCGCCTTCCTCCTCAAGGCCGCCGCCGTCGCCGGTGAGGTCGGCCGGCGTGTAGGGGGCCGCGTAGAAGTGCAGGCGCTCGGTGACCGAGCCGGGACTCATGTAGGCGTCCAGGACGTGGGTGAGCGGGCCCAGCGTGACGCCGAGCTCCTCGGCGCTCTCGCGCCGGATGGCGGAGAGCGGGTCGTCGCCGTCGAGCAGCCCCGCCGCGGCCTCGACGAGCATGCCGTCCGGATGGCCGTTCACGTAGGCCGGGTAGCGGAACTGGCGGGTCAGCAGCACGCGCCCGCGCTCCGCGTCGTACGGCAGGACGACCGCGCCGTTGCCGCGGTCGTACGTCTCGCGCTGCTGGGTGACCCAGCGTCCGTCGCGGCGCCGGTAGTCGAAGGTGGTGCGCCGCAGGACGTGCCACCCCTGGGAGGTGAGCTCCACGTCGCGGACCACGACGTCGGGGTTGCCGTCCAGGTCGCGTCCGGCGCGGTCGAGGCCGGTGCGGCCGCGGTGGTCGGGGGAGTCGATGCCGGGGCGGGTTTTCACACGGCCTCCTGAGGGGCGTGACGGGGGATCTCGGCCACGTCGTGGTGGACGGGCAGGCCGCGGCCGAGGGCGGTGGCGACGTCCTGATCGGCCCCGGTGGACTCACCGGGCAGCCGCAACACGGCGTCGAGTGGGCGCATCGGCTTGTCGGTCATGGCGCGCTACGATACATGCAGAAACGTGCAAGAACAGGAGAGAACGCGAATGCTGGCTGCCGAACGGCGCGACCACCTGCTCGCCCTGCTCGCCCGAGAGGGCAAGATCGTCGCCAAGGACGTCGCTGCCGAACTGGGCATCTCCGAGGACAGCGTGCGGCGCGACCTGCGGGATCTCGCCGCCGAGGGCCTCTGTCAGCGGGTCTACGGCGGCGCGCTGCCCGTGTCGCCCGCGGTGGTCGACTACGCGGCCCGGCAGGCCGTCGCCCCGGACGGGAAGCAGCGGGTCGCCTCGATCGCGGCCGGGCTCGTGCCCCCCGGCGGCGCGGTGATCCTCGACGGCGGGACCACCGCCCTCGCCGTCGCCCGCGCGCTCCCGAACGACCTCGACTGCACGGTCGTCACCCACAGTCCGACGATCGCCGCCGCCCTCCTCGACCATCCGCGGGCGGAGCTCTTCCTGCTCGGCGGCCGCGTTTTCAAGCACTCGGCGGTCACCTGCGGCGCCGCGGCCGTCGAAGCGGCGCAGAACGTCTCCGCCGACCTCTGCCTCCTCGGCGTCACCGGCGTGCACCCCGAGGCGGGACTGACCACGGGCGACGGGGAGGAGGCGGCGATGAAGCGCGCCCTGTCCGCGCGGGCGGCGGAGACGTACATCCTCGCCTCCTCCGAGAAGATCGGCACGGCGTCGCGCTTCCGCGTCCTGCCCTGGGAGGGGGTCAGCGGGTTGATCACCGACGCCGACCCCCGCGACCCGGTCGTCGTGCGACTGAAGGCGCTCGGCGTGGAGATCCTGACGGCCGGCGTCTGAAGGCCCTCGGGCGGGGTCGCGTGGCAGGGGTGCCCGCGGGGCGGGAATTTGTCAACCAAGGTTGACGCGACATTCGCTGTCAACGTAAGTTGACGTCATGACCGATGCGACCGATCTCGCCGCGCGAGCGGGCGACCGCGACCCCCGGGTCGGGCTGCGAGCCGTCTCCGCGCTGCGGCGACTGCTCGAACAGCTGGAAGCCGTCCAAGTGCGCAGCGCGCGCAACCAGGGCTGGTCGTGGCAGGAAATCGCGGCCGAACTGGGAGTCAGCCGACAGGCCGTCCACAAGAAGTACGGGAGGCAGTGATGTTCGAACGGTTCACCCAGGCCGCACGTGCCGTCGTGAAGGGAGCGGTCGAACGCGCGGAGCGCGACGGCGCCGACGTCGTCACCAAGGAACACCTGCTCCTCGCCCTCCTCGACCGGGACGACACCCGGGCCGCCGCCGCCCTTCGGACCCTCTGCCCGCCGGACCGCCGCCCCTCCCTCGTCGCAGCGCTCGCCGACGCCCGGCGCCGGGCAGGACTCTCCCGCGCCGACACGAAGGCCCTCGCGGACCTCGGCATCGACGTCGGCGCGATCGTGGCGCGGGTCGAGGAGACCCACGGCACCGGCGCCCTCGCGGGCGACCGCAAGGGCTCCGGCTGGTGGCCGGGCCGCCGGACCTTCTCCCGGGAGGCCAAGACCGTCCTGGAGAAGTCCCTCCGCGTGGCCGTCTCCCGCAAGGACCGCGAGATCGGCGACGAGCACATCCTGCTGGCCCTCACCCTCACCGGCGGAGTCGTCGCCGAGGCACTGGCCGACCACGGAGTGACGTACGCCGCCGTCGACAGCGCGGTCTCCGGCCCGAAGGTCCCCTGACCAGGAGCCGCCCTCCGGGGCCGCGTACCCACCGCGAGCGAATCCGCTCGACCAGGACACCCCTGCGAAGAGATCATCAGGCATGGAATTCCTCTGCTACCACCGCGACCGGCCCGATTCGCTCCCCCTGCGCGACGCACTCCTCGCCGACCACTGGGCCTACATGGACGGCTTCGAGAAGGAACTGATCGCCCGGGGCCCGACCTTCTCCGACGACGGCACTGTCGTCACCGGCAGCATCCACATCGTCGACCTGCCCGATTCCGCCGCCGCCCGCGCGTTCGCCTTCGACGAGCCCAACTACCAGGCCGGCGTCTACCGGGACGTGCTGATACGCCGGTGGCGCAACCTGCTGGGGCGCACCATGTGGGACTTCCCCGGCGGCCGGACCGGCGGCAACCGCTACCTGGTGATCGGCCTCGGCGAGGGACAGTCCGCCGACCTCGCCCTCCCCTCCGACCTGGACGACCTGATCGCCTACGGTCCGCTGCTGGCCGACGACGGAACCACCTGGCTCGGTACCGCCGCACTGGTCCGGGCACCCGACCCGGACACGGCCCGCGCCCTCCTGACCCAGGACCGGTACGCGGTGATCGAGGTCCACAACTGGCAGTTCGGCGGACGCGCCTGACGCCTCGGAACACAGGAGAAGGCCCCCGGCGCAACACTCCGGGGGCCTTCTCGCCGACAGGGGCCGCTCAGCCGGACGCCGCGATCCAGGCATCGAGCTGCTCCTGCGCGGTGGCCGGATCGACCACCGGCTCGACGAGCGTGCAGCCGGCACCCCGACGGTTCACACGGCCGCTCCACCGCGCTCGCGAAGCCCTCCGACCTCCCGTCACTCGGGCCGGTTGAAGCGGCGGACGGCCCACAGCAGGGCGAGGACGCCGCCCGCCAGGAGCAGTACGGCTTCGAGGAGCAGCGGCGGCGGGTGACCGGCCCACGTGAGACCGGCGGTGGCCGTGTGGTCGGACACCCGCAGGGTGATGCAGCGGCGCAGGAGGTCGACCGCGTAGGCCAGGGGGTTGGCGGCGGCGAGGGCGTGGGCCCAGCCGGGGAGGGCGGTGAGCGGGAAGAAGCCGCCCGAGAGGAAGAGGAGCGGCATCATCACCAGCCCGAGGAGCGTGTGGAACGTCTCCGCCCGGTCCAGGCTGACGGCCAGGGCGAGGGCCAGGGCCGTGATGGTGAAGGAGGCCAGGATCATGCAGGCGAGGAGCAGCGCGAGGAGCACCGGGTCGTAGGGCAGGCCGGCCACCCCGGCCAGGGTGAGGAGCACGGCCCCCTGGACCGCGGCGACCAGCGTGCCCCCCGCGCAGTTCCCGAGGAGCAGCGTCGACCGGTGCACCGGGGCCATCAGGAGCTCGCGCAGGTAGCCGCTCTGCCGGTCGGTGATCAGGCGGACGCCGACCATGATGGCCGGTGTCTGCACCGTCATCATCAGCATGCCGGGGAACAGGAAGGTCTGGTAACCGACGCCCAGTTGGGACCGGGGGATGAGGGAGGCGAGCCCGCCCCCGAGGATGACGAGGTACAGCGCGGGCTGCAGCAGCATCAGCGCGGTGTGGGTGCGCTGGCCGGCCAGGCGCAGCAGATCGCGGTGGACCAGGGCGTGGATCGCGCGCAGCTCGTGCCGCAGCCGCGCGGGCCGACCGGAGCCCGGAGCACCGGGGCTCCCCACGGCGACGGAACCCCCCGTCGAACCACCGGCATCGGCCGTGCCGGAGGCGCTCCGGCTGAACGTGGTCATCGGCCACCGCCGGATGCCGCCGAGCCGTCCGGCACCCCGGGAGGCAGGGGCGCCCGGCCGGGCTGCGCCACGTCCAGACTGCGGCCGGTGTGGTGGAAGAACACGTCGTCGAGCGTCGGCGCGGTGGCGGACGCGGAGTGCACGGCGATGCCGTGCGAGGTCAGCGCCGTGCACAGGCGGGGGATCCAGGCGCTGCCGTCGGGCACCCGCAGGCAGATGCCGCCGCCCGGGTCCGTGGTGACGTCGCGATCGGGCGGCGCGAGCGTACGCACGACGTCGTGGGCCTTCGTGTCGTCGCCGGTGCGCAGGACGATCCGGTCGTCCCCGATCGCGGTCTTCAGCGCGAGGGGCGTGCCCTGGGCCACCAGGCGGCCTCGGTCGATGATGGCGATCCGATCGCAGTTCTCCGCCTCCTCCAGGTAGTGGGTGGTGACGAAGAGCGTGCTGCCGTGCCGCTCGCGGAGGTGCTGCCAGACCTGGGCGCGGGCGTGCGGGTCGAGACCCGTGGTCGGTTCGTCCAGGAACAGCACACCGGGGGCGTGCAGCAGTTGGCGGGCGATCTCCAGGCGGCGGCGCATGCCACCGGACAGGGTGCGTACGAGGGAGCGGTGCCGGTCGCCCAGTCCGGCCGTCTCCAGCACCTCGGCGACGCGTCGACGCGCGTGACGGCGGGAGATCCCGTACAGCCGTGCGTGGATGAACAGGTTCTGCTCGGCCGTCAGGTCCCCGTCCACGGCACTGTGCTGGAACAGCATCCCGACCCGCCGTCGCACCTGATGGGGCTCGGTCAGCACATCGGCCCCGGCCACCGTGGCGCCGCCGGAAGTGGGACGGGCCAACGCGCACAGCAAGGCGATCGTGGTGGACTTCCCGGCGCCGTTGGGCCCGAGGAACGCGAAGGTCTCCCCCTGCGCCACGTCGAGGTCCAACCCGCGCACGGCATGGGTGACGGTGCCCTCCGGCCCCGGGTAGCTCTTGCCCAGGGAACGCGTGCTGATGGCGTACGCGGGCCCCGGCGGGTGCCGGGCGGTGCGCGCACCGGAGGGGGCGGCCGTCAGAAGGGCCGCTGGGGAGAGCTCGGCGTCGCCGGCGGGTGGCTGCATGGGGTCCGGTCCTCGTCTCCTGGTCCACGTCCACGGGTTCGCCGACCGCGGCCACCGGGCGCACCCGCGAGTCGCGGCGCGCGTCCGGTGTGCCGCGGGCGGCACGCCTCAGGTCAGGCGGGGTGTGTGCGGTGGAGGCGCGGCCGCCGGGCGGCCGCGCTGTCGAGCGGGTGGGTGTCCGGCCGGCGGTCGTCCCGGGTCCTGACCGCCGGCCGGATGGTGCTGCACGTCCTACGCGCAGCTGATTCCGATACAGACCGTGTTGAGGAGCGTCAGGAGGCCGACGCACTCGCAGGTGGCGGCGAACGGCGCTCCGTCGACGCCGACCGGGTCGGTCTCCGGCAGGGCGTGGAGCTGGGCGAGCAGTTCGATGTCGTGGTTCTCCATGGTGTTTCTCCTTCTTCTGTGAGGTGGCGACAGGACGTGCTGCCGCGCACACCGGCACATGGACGATCCAGTGCCGGGGGTCGAGGGGACGCGTCCGCGGGGTGAAGACCGGGATTCCGGTGCGGATGCGTCGTTCCAGCGGGACGGGACAAGCCCGTACCCGTGGGGGATCGGTGCGAGAGGCACCTGGGGAGGGCCCGTGCGGGCTCAGGAGGGCGGCTGGACCGTCCAGTGCCGGGAGGTCCCGGGATGGCGGAGCCGCAGGAGGAAGGCGAGGATTCCGGCGGACCCGTCGCTCCAGCTGGTCGACACTTCCCCGTACTCGTTGGGGAAGACCGCGTGGCCGCGGCGGTCGGTCCTCTCGCACACGATGAGGCGGGCCAGGTCCCCGGCCATGGAGCGGTAGACGGGATCACCGGTCGCGTCGGCCATGTCGAGGAGGAAGTCGCCGTTGCCCGCGAGACCGTGGCACTGGGTGAGCGGGGCGCGTGAGGCGCGTTCGGCGACGGCACGCGTACTGCGGCGGGCGAGGTCACCGAACCTGTCGTCCCCGGTCGCCTGCCACAGTCGGACGAGGAAGCCGCCGATACCCGCGGCACCGTGGCACCAGTACGGGGCCGTCGGCACGTCGCCGGCCTGAGCCGGCCACTGCGCCGCATCGCCGGACAGCACGGCACTCGCCAGCAGGTCCTCACCCACCCGCACCGCCAGCTCCCTGTGCGCGGGGCGCAGCGAGAGGGCAGCCGCGCCGAGGAGGAAGCAGCCGATGCCGGCCGTCCCGTGCGCGAAGCCGAGATACCGCTTGCCCTCCCCGGCGGATTCGGCCCCCGCGGAGTCCCCTCCCGGTGGGCCACCCCCCGAAGGGTCGCCCTGCGGAGAGCCGGTCTCCGGCGCGCCGGCCTGACCGGGAACCGCCCAGCCCACGCCGTCCGGCCCGTGCCGCACGGCCGCGGCCAGCCGGTCGGCCGCTTCGACGGCGCGCTCCGCCCACCGCGCGTCCCCCGTGCGCTGCCACAGATGGAGGGCGGCCAGCCCGCTCCCCGCGGAGCCATGGGTGATGTCGTGATGGGGCGTCGCCTGCTGCGGCGCCAGAGCCAGGGCCAACGCCCGCTCCGTCAGCGCGCGGTCGTCGACGGCACGTCCGGCGTCGTACAGCGCCCAGGCCGTCCCGCGACCGCCGAAGTGCAGGCCCGGCCGAGTCGAGCGGGTGTCGACGCGCTCCGCGATCCAGCGGCCCGCCGTGGAGATCACGCCGGGCAGACGCGCGTCGCCCGTGACCTCGAAGTACCGCGTCAGGACCGCCAGCACGCCGGCCGCGCCCTGCTGGACGGTGCAGGGGTCGCTCTCTCCGGCCATCGTCGACACGGGCCACAGCCGCCGGTCGTCGGCCGGAGTCATCGAGCCGATCAGATGCTCCACGAGCCCGGCCACGACGTCAGGCCCCACCGCCGCCTCGGGCCCGGCGGGATCCTCCGCTGTGGCGATCGGTGCCGCTGCGTCCCGAGCCGCTCCGTCGCGTGCCCCGTCCCCCGGTGCGGGGCGGGTGACGGCTCGTGACGTCCGCCGTCCTCGCGTCGCCGTCCGCAGGGCCTCGCGCGCTCGGGCGGGCTCCCACCGCTCGGCGGGATCGTCCCTCATCAGCCCGAGGATCGCCTCCGCCACACCGTCCGGCAGATCCAGCGGCCCGGCGCAGGCCGCGAGCCATGCGGCGAGCCGCTGCTCTGCCGCCTCGCCGGCGGGCTCCTCCGGCAGGAGGTTCGGCACCTTCCCGGCCAGGACGAAGCACACGGTTGCGCCGAGGCTGTAGTAGTCGGCCGTGGCGGACACGGGCGCGTCGGCGAGGCGCTCGGGGGCGCTGAAACCGGGGGTTCCGACGCGGGTCGGCAGGGCGGAGTCATCGGAGTGGACGGCGAGTTCGAGGTCGATGAGGCGGAGTTCACCGTCGGGACGGACCATGACGTTCGCCGGCGTGAAGTCCCTCAGCACGCAGCCGCGGGCGTGCGCCGCCTCGACCAGGTCCACCAGCCGCGCGGCCTGGAGGAGCGCGTCGGCGCGGTAGCGCTCGAATCCCGCGTCGCGGAAGTGCTCGGCCACCCAGGTGCGGAGCGTCACCCCGGGGATCTCGTCCTGGGCGAGGAACAGGTGCCCGGCGTGCTCGAACACGGCCAGCGGCTCCGGAGCCAGTCCCCAGCCCTTCAGCTTCTCCAGCATCCGGGCCTCGGCCCGCAGCCAGTCCCGTACGTCGGACCCGGAGGAATCGGCCTCCACGTGGGGCCTGGCTTCCTTGATGACCACGCGGGAGCCCGTACGCACATCGCTGCCCCGGTACACACCGCCCTTGTTGGTGTGCCGGATCGCCTCCTCCACCGCGAACCGGCCGCCGAGCACCACCTTGCCCCTGCCCGCCTCGCGGCTACGCGATGGAGCGGGTGCCGCGGCGGGGAACGGAGAGACGGCCCAGGAAGGCGGCGCGTACTGACCCGTCCGCTTGTCCTCCACGGGATTGCCGTCCGGGTCCTCGATGAACCACACCAGCAGGCCGTCGTCCGACAGCCGCCGCCGGCCGACGAACGACCCGTAGCGGTAATGCACCAGACTGTGCACGGCGTAGGGCTGGTCCGACAGGATCCGCGGCCCGGCCATCCCCGTTGTCACCTCGTGCAGCTGCCGGGCGAGGGTGGCCGCCTCGGCATCGGAACACGGATAGACGGTGATGAACTTCCCCGAGCTTCCCCGAGGCGTGCCACGGGAGTTGAGCGCGCTCACCTGCTCCAGGGACCGGGCGAACTTGAACCCCGAATCCCCTCGCAGCAGCACCCCCAGGGCCTTGTCGAGAACCGCCGGCGCGGACGCGGTCGTCGCCGACACATGTAACTTCCACCCCTGCTGGCGTCGTGTCCCGGATCCGGTGGCCGCCACCCGGCACCACATCTCGTCCGCCTCGGCCGTCCAGCGCTCACCCGTACCCGTGGCCCGCAGCGCTCGGCGCAGAAGGCCTTCCAGCTCGACTTCCCTGATGTGGCTCGTCATCGTGTGTCCCTCTCAACGGTGAGTACCGCTGGCGAGTAAGTGCCCAGGGGCATAACCACATCAACACACCTCCTGTCATATTCACTTGATTGAGCGAGCGCAGGGAGCTCATCACCCCTCCCAGAGCGCGCCCGGCGCAACACAAGCCGCGCCCAGCGCAATCCGAGACGCCCGCGCACATCCACGCAGCCACGCCGGCCGCCAGGGAAGACGTCCCCGTGCGGGTGTGTCTACGCCCCCGGTTCCGAGGGCGAGGGCGAGGGCGAAGGCGATAGCGAAGGGGACGGGGACGGCGATGCCGATGCGGACGTCGATGTCGACGTCCGCGCCGCGGGCCCGGGTGCACTCCAGCTGCTGAGCAGACGCAGCGCCCCGGCGGTGTCGGAGCCTGGCTCGACGCCGTACACGCACAGGGTCTGGTCGGAATCGCCGGGGACCTGGAAGGACTCGTAGGAGAAGTGCAGGTCGCCGACGAGCGGGTGGTGGTAGTGCTTCGCGCCGTGCGTGCGCCGCAACACCCGGTGATCGTTCCACCATCCCGAGAACTCCGGCGACTTCAGGGTGAGTTCGCCGACGAGATCGGCCAGCCTGCGGTCGTTCGTGTGGCGGCCGGCCTCCAGGCGCAGCATCGCGACCGTCTCGGCGGCGATCCGCTCCCAGTCGCCCACGCGCTCGCGGGCCTCGGGGTCCAGGAGGTAGTACAGGGCCAGGTTGCGGCGGGGCGCGGGCAGCGCGTCGAAGTCGGTGAGGACCGCGCGGGCCAGCCGGTTGGAGGCCAGCACGTCGGTGCGTCGGCCGAGGACGAACGCGGGCACGTGGTCGAGCGTCTCCAGCATCAAGTGCAGCCCGGGACGCACCCGCTGAGGCCCGACCGGCGCACGGCGGCCCGGAGCGGGCCGGGCGAACAGGTCGGTCAGGTGCTCGCTCTCGGAGGGGTCGAGGCGCAGCGTGTCGGCGAGGGCCTGGACGACCTCGGGGGAGGGGTTCTGCGCCCGGCCCTGTTCCAGGCGGGTGTAGTACTCGGTACTGACCCCGGCCAGTCTCGCGACCTCGTCACGGCGCAGCCCGGGAACACGGCGCACCCGGCCGTCTTCGGGTAGCCCCGCCTGCCCGGGTGTCACCCGGGCGCGGCGGGTACGCAGGAAATCGGCGAGCTCGCGACCACGATCATCCATGTCATCCAGTGTGCCGGGCGCCCGAGGCCGAGACGGCGGCGTGGGTGGTACTGCCGGTACCTGCCTCGGCAGTACCGGCCTGGTCAGGGCACTTTACGGCGCTCAATGAGGCATCCGCGGGTGGTGTTCTTGAGAAGGCGCCGACGGGAACCGCACGGCGCCCCGCCCCCCCCAACTCCAGCCCACTCCGCTTTCTTCAGTTCCACCCGGCCCCCGCCACCCACTGGCGCGCTCCTTCACCCGTTCACGCACCTCGAAAGGCGTACCCATGACCACGCACACGACCTCCCACCCCCTCGCCGGCCGCGTCGCGGTCGTCACCGGCGCCTCCAGCGGCATCGGCGAAGCCACGGCCGAACACCTCGCAGAGCTGGGCGCCAGGGTCGTCGTCCTGGCTCGGCGCGCGGACCGTCTCCACGAGCTCGTCGCCAGGATCGAGAAGAACGGCGGCGAAGCCCTGGCCCTCGCGGTCGACGTGACGGACACCGAGGCGGTGCGCGCGGCGGCCGACCGGGTCGCGGCCGAATTCGGCGGCGCCGACCTCCTGTTCAACAACGCGGGCGTCATGCTGCCCGCACCCGTCGAAGAGCTGGCCTCCGACCAGTGGCAGCACCAGATCGACCTCAACATCAGCGGCCTGATGAACGCCATCGGTGCCTTCACGCCGCAGCTGGTCGAGGCAGCCCGCGAGCGAGGCGTCGCGGACCTCGTCAACACCTCGTCGATCGCGGCCCGGAACATCTTCCCGAACTTCGCCGTCTACTCCGCGACCAAGGCGTACGTCACCCACCTCTCCCGCCACCTGCGCGCCGAACTGGGCTCCAAGAACGTCCGCGTCTCGGCGATCGAACCGGGCATCGTCACCACCGAGCTCCAGAGCCACGTCACCGACGAAGGAGCCCTCGCATGGCTGGAGAGCTCCAAGGAATCCATGGAGTGGCTCACCCCCGCCGACATCGCGCGCACCGTCGGCTTCACCGTCGGCCTCCCGCCGCGCGTGAACCTCCAGCAGGTCACCGTCATGCCCACCGGGCAGCCGAGCTGACGCACCCTGCCCCACGCGGAAAAGGGAGCGGGTCCGAGGGCGTAGCCTGCCCCCGGACCCTGTCGATGCCGCTCACATTCACACGCCGGCACAGTTGAGGACCCGGGTCATTCGTCATTGCGTCGCGTCCTGCCATTGGACCACCGCCGATCGAGCTCGGCGGACCAGATTCGAACTGGCATTTCGACGCACCTGGGCCCGGGCCCGGTCGATCCGGCGATGAGCGGCGCATGCTGAGTCTGGAGCAATAGTCTGAGATTGACCGCGGTCTGCCTCTGCCTGTTGGGCCATCCCGGCGCGAAGTGCCGGGAGGAGGACTCGAACCTCCACTGGAACCGCAGATGTCACGACAAGGCTCAGCTTCAGCTTTGCGCTCCTCGCGCACCCCGGCCGTGTTCTGTGGCCGGGGAGTTCATGGTGTCCCCGCTACCCGAAGAGGTAGCCGAAGACGGCGTCGCCGACCCGCTGGTCGGTGACCTCGGCACTGTTCGCCTCCTCACGGGCGAACTTCACCGCCTGCTGCAGCTTCTCCACCCGCGCCAGCAGCTCGTTGACCCGGCGCGCCGGCAGCGCACCCGAGAACTTCACCGTCGTCCAGTACCCGACCGGCACGTCCTCGTAATAGACCTCGACCTGCGCCGGATGCTTGTCCGTCGCCTCCGCCTTCACGTGGTTCCGCGGCACCTTCTTCGTACGCACCGTGCGCACGACCTCCGTCTTCCACGCATCGGTCGACGGGTCCTGCGTCCACGACTCGGCGGCGTCCAGAACCGGAAGCTTGCGGACGAACGTACTCACGTCCGTCAACTGCTTCTCCAGGAAAAGCAGATAAGCAACGGGCACCTGCTCCACGAGCACGCGTCCGTCCACCACGACGTCCGCGCGCGCCTCGCAGTTCGCCCAGTCCTTCGTGGCCGTCACATCGAACAGACGCGTCAACGCCCTTGCCGTGTCCCGCAGTACGTCCTCGGCCTTCACCTGAACCAGCGTCGACTCGGGCGGCAGCTGCTCACCCTCCTCGTCCTTCGGCTGGTACGTGCGCGAGATGCCGGCGAGCAACGCGGGCTTCTGCAGGCCGTGATGAGCCGCCGTCAGGTCCTGGTGCGCCCGGGACTTGACGCCCTTCTCCACTGCGATGATCTGATTGAGTTTCGTTGCCACGTCGCCGACCCTAGACCGGGGGACCGCAGCCGATCGACCCATTTTCCCTCTGCAGGATCATCCTCCGCAGAAGTGCGCCCCCGCCGCCCCTGCCGCTCCCGTCGCTGTCGCCACGGACCTCACCGTCTACCGCACCACCGCAGTCAGGGCCGACCGCACCGCCGCCTTCACGGTCGACCGCACCGCCACCGTCAGGGCCGACCGCCCCGCCAACCGCACCGCCGACGGACACACTGGCCGGCCTCGGAAGGACCTCGGCCGCCCCTGCCCGACCTGCGATGTCAGTGGCGGCTGGAAAGCTGGAGGAATGAACGGCGATGAGCAACTGCTGCGCGGCCGGGTCTACGGCCACGACCACGACGACCCCGACCCGGGCCCGACCCCCGGGCAGAGCTACGCCGTCCTCATAGGCGGGCCCTTGGACGGCCTGCTCCTCGACGTCACCGGCTGGCGGCCCGAGGAGGTCGAGGACGGCGCGGCACTGGCCACCGAGCTGGGGCAGTGGCCCGGCGGACGCTCCCTGTACGACCCGCGCCCCGGCGAGCCCCGTACACCCGGACCCGGCATCGTGTGCCGCTTCCACCATTCGGGGGACACGCCCTGACGTGAGGTGCGCACCGCACGTCAGGGCAGGCTCCGGGAACGACGTGCCCGGAGGTCAGCGGGCGCCGAAGACCTGCGTCCAGTAGGGACCGCCCGAGCTGTGGATCCCGATGCCGATCTCCTTGAAGTCGCAGTTGAGGATGTTCGCGCGGTGGCCCGAGCTGTTCATCCAGGCGTCCATCACCTGCTCCGGGGTCTGCTGCCCCATCGCGATGTTCTCGCCGTACGTCGACCACGGGTAGCCCGCGGCCGTCACGCGGTCCCCGGGGCCCTTGCCGTCAGGGTTCGTGTGGTCGAAGAAGTCCCGCGCGGCCATGTCGTCGGAATGCCCCTGGGCCGCCCGCGTCAGCGTCGCGTTGGCGGTCAGCGGCCCGCAGCCGGCCTTGGCCCGCTCGGCATTGACCAGCGCGATCACCTGATCCGCCGCCGAAGACTGGCCGGTGTCCTGCCGCCCGCCGCCCCCGCCACCGGTATCCGTCCCGCCCGTCGGCGAGGCACTCTTCGACGGCGCGGACTTCGTCGTGGCCGGGGCCGTCGGGCGCCGCGTCGCCGGCGCGGTGGTGGAACGGGGACTCTTGCTGGGCGTGGCCTTCTTGGGGGCGCCCGGGGTCGCGGTGGCGGAGGCCGACGCGGACGCCGAAGGTGACGCGGAGGTCGTGTACGGCGCGGCGGTCAGCGTGCCCGGTTCGTTCGCCAGGGGAAGGTCGAGGTCCGGGGCAGAGGCCCGGTTCGCCTCCAGCCGGTCCTCCCCGTCGCTTCCCGACTGCAGCGAGAAGGCCCCCGCGGTCACCGCGGCGACGGCGATCCCGGCCGCGACGGCGGCCCGTCGGCGCGTACGTTCGTCGGCCTGCTTGCGCCGCCGCCGAGCCGCACGGGTGCCGCGCGCTCCGGCCGCCACGCCGCCGGCGCCCCGTTCCGCGTGAGCGAACGAGTCGACGTCCTGGGGGAGCAGCACGAAGGCCTCAGTGACATCAACGTCATCAGGGATATCAACGGAATAAGCGACATTGGCGGCATTAGCGGCGGCATCGTGGACGGTCGGCACCCCGATCAGACCCGCGGCCGGACCGTGGGAGGGCGCACCCGCGAAGCCTCCGGTGGCGCAATGACCGCACTGCACGGTGTGCCGGGCCAGCTGGTCACGCCAGAGCGCACCAGGCCGCCCGTCCCAGGCGCCCGCCTCCCGGCCCAGGACGGGGCAGCGGGGCTCCCGGGCCAGCGCCGCGGTCACGGACCGGGCCGCGTCCACACGCCCGCGTACGGCCTCCATCCGCATCTCGGTGTCATACGGGGACCAGCTGAGCGCCGCAGCCGTCTCGAACCTGCTCAGGCACCCCTCCTGCTCCAACGACCACAGCGCCGCCATCAGCGCATCCTCGACGTCCAGCCACCGCAGCGCCTCCGCGAAACCGCCCCCCGACACGGCGGCGGCACCCGGATACACCTGGACGGCAGCCGCGTGAGCAAGCGTGCTCTCCACCGCGACCGCGACGATCCACGGACGCAACCCCTCCGCGGACACCACACCGCTCAGCCCGTACTCGACGCGCCCCAGCGTGTCCCCCACCACGCCCCGCACGGCCGCCTCCGCGCCGGCCCTACCCTCCAGCGCGCGAGCCGCCAGCGCCTGGACGAGCGGCTGATATGCGGCGGCGAGCTGCTCACGCACCCAGGGAGCGCCCCACTGCGCCCCCCGTATCAGCTCCGCATCCGTCAGCTGCTCAAAACCCATGGTCCGCTGCACGCTGTCCGTCCTTCACTTGCCTGGTGGAGTTCCTTGCACAGGGGAGAGCCTCGGCCAGGCGCAGCGATAACGGAAAGGCGAAAACCGAAGTCGTGACGTGGGTCACAGGGGCTCCCGGTGGCTCTGATCACGACAAATGCGACGTGCCAGGGGTCATGTGCCGTGCGTCATGGTCCATGCGCCATGTGATCGTCCGGCACTCGGTGCGGCCGCCGTCGTGGCCCCTCCGCGACGGCGGCCGCTTCGCCTCTCAGTCGAGCCGGGCGGCGGCGAAGGCCTCGATGGCGTCGCGCTGGTACGCGGCGAGCCCCGGGGCAATGGCCTCGTAAGCGGTGCGCCACGTCTCGTTGTCGACGACGGCGCGCCCGATGGCCCGATAGTCCTCGGCGGACACAGGCCGCATTTCGGTCAACGTCCTGTACTGGATGTCGATCTCGGCCTGAACGGGATCGGCGTCGGCCCGAAGCCCCGCGGCCATGAACTCGGCCAGCCGGATCATCCGCGCCGTGCGCTCACGGTGCGCGGCGTCGGCATCGGCCTGGCTCATCGTGGCGGCGCGGCGTCCGACCTCCTGAGCGAGCTCGGGGAAGTCGCGCATGTTCTCCTCGTACTGGGAGGGCGTCACGCCCTCGAAGAGGTTCTCCGGTCGGTTGATGCTCACGGCACGGCCGTCCTTCCTGGACTTTTCCAGTTCGGCGATCGTGAGGGAAACGCTGCCCGCCAACACGTCGAGCCGGTCCCGCTCCGCCAGAAGCCGCCGATGGTGGCCACGCAAGGCATCCACCTCGTCGACCTGTTCGGACAGGATCCGCCCGATCTCCGGCACCCCGACGCCCAGCGCCCGCAACACGAGGATCTGCTGCAGCCGCAGCAGCTGCGCCTCCCCGTAGTAGCGGCGCCCACTGGCCCCGATCCGCGCCGGCGGCAGCAGACCGGTCTCGTCGTAGTGGCGCAGCGTCCGGGCCGTAACCCCCGACATCCGGGCCACCTCCGCAATCGACCAGTCCATCACGACTCCCACACCTGTGTCGCCGGGCCGGAGTCTCCGGCCCTGGTCACGACCGTAGAAGCTGCCGCAGCGACAGCTTCAACCCCGAGCCCCGAGATCCTCGCGACCGAACCGCTGCCGCTAGTGGAAACCCTCCAAGCGCAATAGGGCATCCTTGTGCCGGTCAAGATCACTGCGCTTGGCCGTACGACCGCAGACTGGCAGGGCGCGGTGGCCCGAGCGGGCGCCGCGTTCTCGCCGTTGCGACAACACACAGGGGACACCTCACCGTGAACGAACGCGTCATCGAGCCCAAGAGCAGGGGTTTCCTGTTCCTCGACTCCCACCCCGGCGGCTGCCGGAAGCTGGTGGAGGACATGTGGCAGGCCGTCCCGGCGCCGGTCGAGGCCGGCGGGGAGGGGCCCGTGGCGCTGGTCATCGGCTCGTCCGCCGGCTACGGCCTGGCGGCGACCATCGCGGGTCTGGCGCGTGTCGGCATCCGGGGCATCGGTGTGTGCTTCGAGAAGGCGCCCGCGCGGCGGACCGGCACGGCCGGGTGGTACCGGACCGCCGCGACCGCTCGGCTCGCGGAGGAGCACGGGCGGGACATGGTCTTCCTCAACGGGGACGCGTTCAGCGACGCGATGAAGGAGGAGGTCGCGGACCTGCTCGTCGAGCGGTTCGGGGGACGGCTCGACTACCTGATCTACTCGGTGGCCGCACCGCGCCGCACCGACCCGGACACCGGTGACGTGTACGCCTCGGTCCTCAAGCCGGTCGGCTCGCCGTACACCACCAAGACGCTCGTCTTCGACCAGGACGGCGCCCCGGAGGTGAAGGAGGTCACCACCGAGCCGGCCGAGGGCGACGACATCGAGCAGACCGTGGCCGTGATGGGCGGCGCCGACTGGGAGCGCTGGATCACCTTCCTGGCGGACCGCTCGCTGCTGGCCGACGGCTTCAGCACTGCGGCCCTGTCGTACATCGGCTCGCCGCTCACCGCGGAGATCTACCGCCAGGGCACCATCGGCGCCGCGAAGTCCCACCTGGAAGCCACCGCACGCACGCTGGACGAGCGGCTCGGCAAGACCGTGGGCGGCCGTGCCGTGACGTCGGTCAACGCCGCCGCCGTCACCCAGTCGTCCACTGCCATCCCCGGCATCGCCCTGTACGTCGGCCTGCTCCGCGGCGTCCTCGGCGACGCGATGATCGCCCCGATCGGCCAGCTGGTACAGCTGTGGGACCAGCTGAGTGGCGCCCGCCCCCTCGACCTCGACGACGAGGGCCGCGTCCGGCTCGACACGTGGGAACTCGACCCCACCGTGCAGAACGACGTCGCCGAGCGCTGGTCCACCGCCACCAGCGGCACCATCACCGAACTCGCCGACCTCGCATGGTTCAGCGACGAAGTCCGCCGCCTCTACGGCTTCTCCGTCCCCGGCATCGACTACACCGCCGCCGTGGAAACCGACGTCCCCTGGCCCGCCCGGACGGTCTGACCCGAGCTGCGAGCCACGTGTCGCGAGCCACATGTCGCGAGCTACGTGGCACGTGGCACGGGCCACCGGTTCCGTACGGGCCGCCGGTTCCGTACGGGATCCCGAACCTGTACGGAGCCGGCGGCCGGATCGGCTTGTCGTACTGGCAGAGCCGGTGCGGCCTACGAGAGACCTGCCGCCTGTCGCCCGCCGCGCCTCGGCCGGTAGCGACACAGCCGGTCCGGCCGTGGGGCGGCTCAGCCACCCCACGGCCGCGGTCAGGCCTCCAGCGAGACGGCCTGCTTCGCGGCGGCGACGAACGCGCGAATCCGCTGGTGGTCCTTGACGCCCCGAGAGGACTCGACACCGCTGGAGACGTCGACTCCCCACGGGCGCGCCCGACCGATGGCCTCGCCGACGTTCTCCGGCGCGAGCCCGCCGGCGAGGAGCCACTTGCCCTCGGGGCGGCCCGTCTCGAGGAGCGACAGGTCCCACGGCTTGCCGGAACCCGCATCGGGCGAGTCGAGGAGGAGCACTTCCTCGCCGTAGGCGCCGACACGGGTGTCGGGCCGGTCGTTCAGCGACGTGGCCCGCCACAACCGCGGAAAGACGCCGGCCGCTGCGGCGAAGTCCTCCTCGCCGTACGCCGTGCCGTGCAGTTGAAGGGCCCCGAAACCCAGTTCACCGGCGATACGGGCCGCCTCGGCGGCCGGCGTGTCGTTGACCACGAGGACGGACAGAACCTCCGTCGGCACGTGAGCGGCGAGCCGCACCGCCCGATCCCGTTCGAGCCCCCGCACGCTGGTCCCGCTGATCACCAGACCGACGGCGTCCGCGCCCGCCTCGACCGCCACATCGATGTCGTCGGTGGTCCCGAGCCCGCACACCTTGACGAACACTTGCACTCTCCTCTGCTCAACCCGGCGCTGCACCCCGACCCTACTCACCCCGGGCCCCCGCCGACTGCCCGATGGCGTGCAGGGAATCACCGAACAAACCCTGTATGCCGTATGCGATATCCGTATGTGGGTTGCTAGGTTGGCATCATGATGGGTACGGAGGAGCTCCTCAGGCTCACGGTGTCCGCGCTGATGTCGCGGACGGGGGAGCGGCAGCAGGATCTTGCCGCGGCGCTCGGGCAGTCCCAAGCGCAGGTGTCGCGCAAGCAGCGCGGGCAGCAGCACTGGTCGTTGGAGGACATCGACCTGCTCGCCGCCCACTATCGCCTCCAGGTCCTCGACCTCCTGGCCGGACCCACGCACGCGGTAGGCGTTCTGCACGGCGCCGTGTCCGGCCTGCGCCCGTCCGGCGAACCGGCCGTCGTGACGGCGCCGCTGCCGTCACCCGTCGCGCCCGCGGAGCAGCTGCCCAGGACGGCCGCACCGTACGCCCCTGATGGCACCGAGGTCAGCCGCCCTCTGCCCCGGCCGACGGAGGAGCATGCCCCGGAGCCGGAGCCGGAGCCGGAGCCGGAGCCGGAGCCTCAACCTAAACCTCAGCCTCAGCCCCGCCCCGAGCCGCACCCCCAACCGCAACCCCAGCCCCAGCCCCAACCATGCGTGCTCTGTGGTCAGCCCGCCTTGGACGATGTCGACGGCTATCCCCAACACCTCGACCCCGCCGAGTGCGCGGCCGCCATCGCCGCCGCGAGCGCGCCACAGCCTGACCCCACCCCCATCCCCAGCCAAACCGCCACCCCCACCCCCACTCCGGCCGTCGATCGCACCCCCGCCCCAGCCCGAGATCGCACCCCCGCCCCCACCTCCACCCCCACGTCCCGCCTGACCACCACCCCCGGATACGCCTCCGGCACCCTCGTGGAACAGATCACCGACCGGGTCCACGAAGTCCTCGACGAGCACGCCGGCGACGTCGACGCCGCGCAGGCCGCGCTGATCAAGTCCGCGATCCCGGACGTGATGGCTCTTCTGAAGGTTTCGAGGGTCGGTGGCCGCTACGAGCATTCCGAATTCCCGCCGACGCAGGAAATCCTGAGGAAGAAGTCCCAGAAGGGTGCGGACGAGATCTGGGAGGGGCGTCCGAAATGGCGCAATACCGAGCTTCTGGCGGCGGCGAAGCGGGGTGAGCGGATCGAGGTGACGGCGCTCGACATGAATGCCGCGTATCTGTCGGCGCTCAAGGCGTGGTTGCCGATCGGCCAGCTCCGGGAGGACACCAGCGGGGTCCACGACCCGAAGAAGGCGGGCGTGCACCTGGTCACCCCGGCTCCGTGGGACCACACGGACCTGCCGAACCCGCTGGGGAACCGTATGGAGCCGGGCGAGTTGTGGGTGAGCGAGTCGACGCTTCGTCTGCTGCTCGACTGTGCCCGGCAGGGCCTGGCCGAGGCTCCCGTGATGCACCGCTCGCTCGTCTCGGGGGCTTCCGAAGGGCTGCTGGAAAAGCTGCGGCGTGCTCTGGCGGAAACGCGGAAGACGGCTCTCGCCGAGGGCGACGAATTGACCGTGGCCTATGTGAAGGCCATGTACTCTAAATTCGTGTCCACCATCGGCGAGTCCAGTGCGAACCGTGAAATTCGCCGGCCGGACTGGATGCACATCATCCGGGCGAAGGCGTTCGCCAATCTCTGGATGAAGGCCAACAAGGCCCGCAAGGCCGGACTGCAGGTCGTGGAGATCTCGGGTACGGACGAACTCCACGTCGTGGGCGACTGGCGTGCGGTGTTTCCGGAGGGCAGGGACCTGAACGAGGTCAAGGAGAAGTCGACTTACGTGCTCGGAGGTAAGCGCTGATGACCGGATCTCCTGACCTGTGGTCCCGCTGGGGCGAGTGGCAGAAGGCCGATGCCCGCGGACTGAAGGGCGGCGAGGCCCTGATCCTGGAGCTCAACAGAGTCGTCCACGCCTCCGGCATCGTCTCGCCCGTCACCTCGAAGCGCGGCCTCGCCGCCCGGCTGCGCTACCTCGACAGCCCGGCCGGCCGCTCCGCACTGTCCGAGCAGGGCGTCACGTCCCGCACCCTGCGGTCCTGGACCCGTGGCAAGGCCGTCCCGTCGACGGCCAGCCGGGAGCGGATCGACGCCGCCTACTGGGCCCGGCGCCGCGAGAACCTGATCAAATCCGGCTGGCTGACACGCCATCTGGACAACGACGGCCGGGGCAGCCGCATGGAGATCTACCCCGTCGACCAGAGCCACGTCGAAGCCAGGTACCAGCGCCCCAACATCAGCCGGCGGTCCATCACCGTCCGGTACATCTGGAGCGACCTCGTCGACGCCTGGGCCACCCGCAACCAGAACCTCATCGACGAGATCTGGGACGACGTCATCTCCGACCTCGACTCCGACTACGCCGCCTACGCCTACGTCTCCGCCATCGGCATCAGCGCCTGACCCCCGAAGCCCGCGTCCGACCGACGTCCGACCGACGGCGGACCACGTCGGACCGACGTCCGGCCGACGTCCGATCTACGCCCGATCGACATCCGATCGACTCTGCTCCTCGGCGGCGGAGGTCGCGGCCAGCCGGCGCAACCCGTCCTCGGCAGGGCTGTCGGGGGCGGCGGACAGCACGATCAGTTCCAGGCCCGCATCGCCGGGCAGGGCGAAGTTCTCCTGGTGCAGTTCCAGGAGGCCGACGAGGGGATGCCGGTAGGCCTTGCGGCCGTGGGTCCGGGCGCGGACGTCCGCGCGGGCCCAGAGGCGGCGGAAGCGTTCGCTGCGCATGGAGAGCTCGCCGATGAGGGAGGCGAGGCGGGGGTCGTCGGGGTGCTCGCCGGCGGCGAGGCGGAGGTGGCCGACGACGTCGAGGGTGCACGTGTCCCAGTCGGCGTAGAGGCCTTCGTCGGCTTCTTCGAGGAAGAGGTGCCGGGCGATGCTCAGGCCCGGCAGCGGTCGGCCGTACAGGAGCGCGGCGAGGTGGTTCCCGGCGAGCACGTTCAGACGGTGGTCCATGATCAGGGCGGGTGCGTCGGTGACGAGGTCGAGGACGCGCCGCAGTTCCGGCCGGACGCGCCCGCTCGGCGCCTTGGCGCGGCGGCGGTGCTGTCGGGACAGCCGGTGGAGATGGCCGCGTTCGGTCTCGTCGAGGCCGAGGACGCGGGAGAGGGCGTCGAGGACCTGCTCGGAGGGCTGGGTCGCGCGGCCCTGTTCCAGTCGTACGTAGTAGTCGACGCTGACTCCGGACAGATGCGCGACTTCCTCGCGGCGCAGCCCGGCGACCCGGCGGCGGCTGTCGGTGGGGATGCCGACGGCCGCCGGGTCCACGCGGGCACGCCGGGTTCGCAGGAAGCCCGCAAGATCGTCCATGCCGCCAGTATCGCCGCGCCGCCGCCCGTGAACCTGGCCCTGCCAGTACCAGGAAGTCCCGTCCGACGGAAGAGCCGCCCCTGAACGCCCAGAGCCGCGACGCCCAGGATCGAGGGCATCCGATCCGAAGGAGTTCCCGTGAAGACGCTGATCGTCTACGCCCACCCCGAGCCGAAGTCGCTCAACGGCTCGCTGAAGGACCTCGCGGTGGCCACACTCGAAGCCGCCGGGCACGAGGTACGGGTGAGCGACCTGTACGCGATGAACTGGAAGGCGGTCGTGGACGCCACGGACTACGGCCCCGACGCCTCGGACCCGCTCAAGGTCGCCCTCGACTCGGGCCGGGCCTTCGACGCCGGCACTCTCACCCCGGACGTCCGCGCCGAGCAGGAGAAACTGCTGTGGGCCGACACCGTCATCCTCCAGTTCCCACTGTGGTGGTACGCGATGCCCGCGATCCTGAAGGGCTGGGTGGACCGGGTGTTCACCTACCACTTCGCGTACGGGGTCGGCGAGCACAGCGCCACCAAGTACGGCGATCGCTTCGGCGAAGGCACCCTCGCGGGCAGGCGGGCCCTGCTGTCGGTGACCGCCGGCGGGCCCGAGCCGCACTACGCCGCCCGCGGAATCAACGGCCCCATCGACGACCTGCTCTTCCCGATCCACCACGGCATCCTCTACTACCCGGGCATCGAGGTACTCCCGCCGTTCGTCCTCTACGGCACCGACCGCATGACCCGCGACGACTACACGGACGCCGCCAAGGCATGGGAACAGCGCCTGCTCACGCTGGACTCGACCGAGCCGATCGCCTTCCGGCGCCAGAACTTCGGCGACTACGAGATCCCGTCCCTCCACCTCAAGGAAGGCCTGGAGCCCCAGGGCCGCACGGGCTTCGGCCTGCACGTACGCGACTGACTCAGCAGATGTCGCGGTACTCCACATCCGGAATATAGGAGGCCCATTCGTCGCGCGTCAGGGCACCGAAGCGCGTGCACAGGTCGCCGGCCAGGCGCTCGGGGTCGAGGGAGTGCGTACGCGGGCGCGTGTTGCTCCCCTGGACGTGCAGCGACGGGCCGTCCGCCGAGAAGGCGAGGCTTCGCACGTGGTCGCCGCTCGTGGGAAGGGGCGAGCCGATCGCGGCGCGCGTCGGGACGTCCCACAGCCGGACGCCGCCCGCGCGGGTCCCGGCGGCGAGGGTGCGGCCGTCCGGGGAGAACGCGAGCGCGGTGACGGAGACCGGGCTGCCGTCGGGCCCCTCCGGTTCCCCGGCGACGAGGACGCCCAGTGGGGATCTCATGGCGCCGTCGTACAGCAGGATCCGGCCCGACCCGTCGGCGACGGCGAGCACGTCGCCGCCGCCGCCGTACGCCATGGCCTCCCCGATGTCCCGTTCCGTGTGGTCGCGCAGCAGCCGGCCCGTGCCCAGGTCGACGACCGTCCCGTCGTTGAGGGCCAACAGCGGCAGGAGCGGGTGGAGCGCCATGCGCGTCGCGGCGCTGCCTTCCCGGAACGGCGTCAGCCGCCTGGAATGCGTGAGGTCCCAGGCCTCCGGCGAGAGGACGCCGTACACCACGGGAACTCCGCGCGCGTTCGCCACGGCGAGCGCGCCGGGCGGATCCTGGCCCCGACGCAGCGGCACGTCGGCCGCCGGGCGGCGGGCGTCCACGTCCCAGACGGCGACGCGGGGATTCGTCGTGCCCCTCGCCGTGCCGTCGTCGTCGACGATCGACGGAACAGGGGTGAAGGCGAAGAACCTGCCGTCCGGACTGAACGCCGCAACGGAGCCGGGCGTCCGGCCGGGAACGTAACCCACGCTCGGAGTCGTACCGAGCAGGCGGCCGGACCCCATGTCCCACAGCTCGTAGGAGATCTCGCCGCTCCTGCTCCTGGGCACTGCCCGCACGCGCCCGGTGGGGCTGAGCAGGGAAGGAGGGTGCTTCGCGCCGTCCCGGGGCGCACCGAGAACGTCCCGTGCGTTCAGGGTGCGCACGGTACGCCCTCCCACACCCAGGTAGCGGATCACCCCGGCGGCGACATCGATCCGCACGCTGTACGGCTTGTCCTGCGGGGAGACAGGCAGATTCAGCGGCATCATCCCGTCCCACTCGTCGTACCGCGCCGGACGGTCGGACGCGCCGGGGGCATTGCGCCACAGCAGGAGCCGGTCGTTCGTGACGCCCACGACGAACCGGGAGTCCGCACTGAAGGACACCTCGGTGAGCCCCCGCTGCGCCAGCTCGTCCATCGTGTCTCCGGTGACCGTGTCGATGCGCTCGACTCCCTGATCGCGCAAGGCGGTCAGCGTCCTGCCGTCCGGACTGAAGCGCAGAGACCCCGGTCGGCACGTGGGGCGGATCGCCTCGCGAGGAACGTCGAGCGCCTTGAGGGGAACCCGCCGGCCACTGGGGACACGCCAGATCTCGACCCGGACGCCCGTTCCGCAGCGCGCCACCAGACGGCCGTCACGACTCAGGGCGACCGCGCCGTCGCCATTCTGCGCACCCCGCAGCGTCAGCAGCGGCCGCTTGCCGGACTGGTCCCACACCTCCGCGTGGTCCCCCATCGCCAGGGCGACCCGGCGACCCTGCTCGGACATCGAGATGTCCCGGACGAGATGTGTCACGCGAACGGGAAGCGTGCGACGCGTCCCGGCCGGCACGTTCCACAACGTGAGACCGCCCGCGTCGGCGACATCCGCGGCCCAGCGGCCGTCCGGACTCCACGCGGGCAGTCCGGGAAACGAGGCGTACAACTCGTCGTCGCGCGGATCACCCGAGCTGAACAGGGTGGTCAGGCCGGGCACTTTGTACGAGCCCGTCCTGGCACGGGTGGCGGTGTCCCAGAACTGGACGCGCTCGCCCTCCTGGATCCGTACGACCCGGCCGTCCGCGCCCATCGAAGCGTGCGCCGTCCCGCTGACCGGGACCGGCGGCGTGAAGCCCTCCTCGGACCGCTGACCCAAAGCCGCGACGAGCGTGGAGCGCGTCTCCTGCGTCTGCGCGAGCCGCCAGGCCGCGATGCTGAGCCGTCCGGCGAGCACGGGTTCGGTGGCCCGCAGACTGCCGGCCACGGTGGTGGTGCGGCGCGCAGCGTTCTGCGTCCGCTGCTCGTCCCCGGCACGGTTCTGCTGCACGGCGATCACCGTCCCCAGCACCGAAAGGACCACCAGGAGGCTCAGGGCGCCGGTGACGGTGCGCCGCAGCCTGATCCCTGACCGCCGGGCCTGCACGCTCCGGGACAGGAAGTCACGCTCGTCCGGAGTGAGCGCGCCCGCGTCGCCGCCGGCGGGCGCGAACGCCTCGGCGGCCGCCTTCAGCCCCGAGCCCCGCAGCAGCGCCCCCCGATCCCGCCCCAGCGACCTCCACACCCCGGTCGCCTCGGTCAGCCGGCGATGGAGCCGCAGCCGGTCCCGGTCCTCCTCGATCCACCGCGCCAGCCGAGGCCAACCCGCGATCAACGCCTCATGGGCCAGATCGACGTGATCCTCATCGAGAGTGACGAGGCGACCCCGACCGAGGTCGTCCAGAACACCGGAAGCCTCCGGCCCGAGGCCCTCCAGCTCCGCCCGCGCGGTCGGCCGCTTGGTGTCCGGAGTACCTTCCCCCGGCGTGATCAGCCGCAGGATCACGCTGCGGGCCACGGCCCTCCGCCCCTCGTCCAGCCGCGCGTACGCCTCCTCCGCGGCCTGCGCGACCGAACCCCGCAGCCCTCCCGCCTGCTCGTACGCCGCCGACGTGAGCGTACGACCCTGCCGTCGCCGCCACGTCTCCCACAGCACGTGCGACAGCAGCGGCAACGCGCTCCGCTCCGCGGCCACCGCCTCCAACAGGCGTGCGGTCAAAGCCCGTTCCACGACCATGCCCCGCACCCGAGCCGGCCCCGTGATCACCTGCCGCAGCTCCACCTCGGTCATCGGACCGACCGGCAGCGCCGCCTCCCGCATCACCACCGCCAGATCCGGATGCTCAAGACACCGGGCGTAGAAGTCGGCCCGAATCCCGAGCACGACACGCACCCTGCTCTCCTCCGACCGCGCCCTCAGCACCATCTCCACGAACGCCCGACGTTCCCCCGGATCCGCGCACAGCGTGAAGAGCTCCTCGAACTGGTCGACGATCACCCACGTCTCCCCCTCACCGGCCGCCGCCGTGAACGCGGCCCCGTGCCGCGCCACGGGATGCGCCCCGGGGGAGAGAACGCGCACCGCCGCGGGACGGTGGCCTGCGGTCATGGCCCCGGCCCTGCCCTCGACCTTGGCTCCACCGCCCTCCCCGGGCCCGGCCTCGCGCCGCAGACGGGGGATCAGACCCGCCCGCAGCAACGACGACTTGCCGCTCCCGGAGGGACCGAGCACGGCGACCACACGACGGGCCCGCGTCAGAGCCAGAAGATCGTCGCTCAGCGCGTCCCGCCCGAAGAACAGGTCCTCGTCACCGGGCTCGAACCGAGCCAGACCCCGGTACGGCGACGGGGCGTCGTCCATCTGCTCGCGCGCCGCCAGTTCCTCGGACACGGCATGCCAGCGGCCCTCCCACTCCTCGGGGTCCGCACCACAGGCCGCCGCGTAGGCCCGTACGACCGCCAGTGAGGGCAACTGCTCACCCGCCGCCGCCCGCGACAGCGTCGCCACCGAGTAACCGGCCCGGCGCGCCATCACGGCGTACGTCGGCCCACCCGCCTCCCCGCGCAGACGGCGCAGGTCATGCGCCAGTCGTGCCACGGGACCCTGCTCCGGATCGAGCGGCTTCTCCTGACGCCCCACACCCCACCCCCGTCCCGCCAGCAGACTCCTGGCGCCCCCTGACCCGCCGCCCCGCACTCAACAGGTGCCGGGGCGTGCCCGACAAGACGGTTTCACGTCGTACGACAGTTCCGGGGCGGATTGTTTCGTCGCCCGGACCGGGCTGCACAACAACCCACCACCAGCAAAGACTTGAGGCAACGGGGCCCCGAAGGCCCTCACACGGAGAGGACCATGTCATGCCGCTGAGCGACGACGAACTCCGCATCATCGAAGAGAACCGCCGACGCGCCGAACAGGAGCACGCGGACTTCCAGGCCAAGCAGGAGGCCGCCCGCCAGGCCCGCCTCGCCGAGGAGGAGGCCCGCCGCCGCGCGGAGGAACGCCCCCACTCCGGACCCACCTGGTAGCGCACCGCTACAGCCCCGCCCTTCGGCTGGCGTGACCGGCTGCACCGAGCGCGGCCGAGGGCGGGGTCTGGGACGGGCGGGGCGCGGGAGGGGCGTGGGACGGCGGGGCGTAGGAGGGCGGGTCGTCGTGGAGGGGGGTCGGGCCAAGAAGAGAGAGCCGTCACGGCTGCCGCGATTCGGCTGTGGCTCCGCTCACGCACTGTGAGCGGAGACCGCTGTCATCACCCGCCTATACGCTGCGAGTGATCCACGACCAGCTGATCGGAAGACACGATGACGCGCACCCCCAGACCGTCGGTCGACGCGATACTCGCCGCACTTCCCGAACTCGCCCCCCACGCGCGCGACGCAGTCGTGCTCCACCCCGAGCGGGCAGAGCCGGACTGCCGGACCAGTTCGATCGGCGGACCCCTGCTCTGGCCGAGCGATGAACCCTGGCCCGCGTGCTCACTGCCCGACGCCGACAGCCCTGCCGGCGTGCCTGCCACGGCCATGGTGCCGGTCGCACAGATCTTCCAGCACGACGCACCGGGCTCCTGGTGGCCCACGGGCGCCGACCTTCTGCAGATCCTCTGGTGTCCCAACGAACACGGGGATCCTCCGGCCCAGCAGGCCGACTGCAGCCCGGTGATCGAGGTCCGATGGCGTCGGGCCGCTGACGTGACCGGCCAGTTGACGACCCCGCCGCCTCCCTCGCGCTATGACGAGGACGGCTACCTGCCCCAGGCATGCGCCGTCACCGCCGAGCACGTGACCGACTTCCCGTTCCGTGACGAACTCCCCGCAGAACTCCGTCCGCGGCTGGAGGAACTGGTCCGCGAGACCGGCGACGGCGGTGACGTCATCACTCGCCTCGCCGGCTGGAAACTCGCCGGCTGGCCCACCTGGCACCTGACGCAACCCACAGTCATTCCCTGCGGTGACTGCGGCACGGCCATGACGCTCCTCTTCACCGTGGCCAGCGACGACGAGACAGGGGTAGTCGTCGGCCGGTGGGGAGACCTGCGCATCTTCAGCTGCCCCTCCGACCACCGTCACGCCTTCCAGGTGGACCTGCACTGACCTCGGGCCGGCCCATCACAGTGTGGCGGGTACAGCCACCCGTCGACGGCCGATCCACTTTCGACGCACGGCCTAGAACGAGTTCTTCCGCTTGTCCGCTGTGAGACCACGGAGCGTCCAGAGGCCGTACAGGGCGAGCAGCGGTTTGACGGCAATCCACTCGCCCAGGCGGTAGTCGTCCGCCCGCACGAGCCGCTCGGCAAGATCAGGTCGTCGGCGTCGCAAGTACGCGCGGGCCTTCAGCGCGTGAGCCGGCTGGGAGACGATCTTGATGCGGTCGGCGTCCTCGATGAGCGGGATGACGTTCGTGACGTTCTCCCACGTCGTCCCGCTCCGATCTTCGAGAACCACAGTGCCGTCGAACGCGAGCACCGACGTCGCGTAGTCGGCCATCAACCGGGCCTCCGCCACGGCACCGCCGATCGCACCACCACTGAAGACCACACGAGTCCCACGCGAGCCGTCCGCGGCGGCGGAGCGAAGCCCGGCACGAACGCGCCAGCGATTGACGACGTTCGCCGCCGCCTGCGGGTTCCGAAACCCGAGTACGACGACCACCTCGACAGCCCCCTCACCACTCCCCAAGAGGGCTCGGGACCAACGCCAATTCACCCACTCGCTCCAGCCCAGGACCGCCACCACCACCGCCCCGGCCACCACCACTCCGGTCCTCCGTCGCATGCGGCGACTCTAGAGGACCTCTGCATCGAGGCACCGGCAGCGAAGGCCAAGGCCTGGCTCGCGATGGGTTCAATTCGTGAAGCCCGAACCCCCGAAGCCCGAACCCCCGAGGCCCGAACCCCGAACCCCGAACCCCGAAGCTCGAACCCCCGAACCCACCGCCAAGGGCCGTCTTTCACGTCGCAGCCGTGCTGGCCCCTGGGAGCGCTAGGCAAGGGGCAGTGGGTCGAGGGTGAGTTCCCAGTGGTGGCGGCTCTTGTCGATGGCGAGGAGGAGGGGGCCGTTGGGGATGCGGACCTTCTCCTTGACGCGGCGGCCGTTCCAGGCGTGGACGAGCTGTTCGGCGGGGCGGCGCAGGTCGTCGGGGGTGTCGCCCTGGTATTGGTTCAGTTGGAACCAGCCGCTGTGGGGGTCTTTGGCGTGGACTTTCAGGTCGGCGGCGGTGCCTGTGTGGACGAAGATCTCGCGGCCGCTGCCCTGGATGGTTCCGGGGCCGATGGGGAGGGCGGCGGTCAGGGGGAGGAGGGTGAGTTCCCAGGTCCCGGACTGGCGCACCTGCAGCTTGAGCGGGCCGCCCTTGCGCGGGGGATTGAGCAGGGCGCGGCCGTAGTGGTCGGGCAGGTCGTTGCAGAAGACGTCCGTGGAGCGGCCGGTGATCTGGACGCTGAGGAAGCGGTACTGCGGTCCGACCCGGGCTTCGAGGATCACCGGTGCCGAGTCCTGGGGGAACGGCAGGTCCACCGTGACCGTCTTCGCGCCCTTGCCGCTGAAGACGAGCGGCTCGAAGTGGAAGAGGCCGGCGCCCCAGGAGGGCATGGCTCCCGGGGTGACGAGGGTGGCGGCCGGGGTGGCGATGGGTGAGGTCTGCTGTACGGGCACAGGTACGGGCACAACTACGGGCACAGCGATGGGCACCGGCTTCACCATCGGAGGCACGCTCACCCCTCCCGGCGCCGAGCCCGACTTGCCTACCCCCTGCAGCGCCGCAGGTCCCGACGGCGGCGGTGTAACCGAGGCGGTGGGCGGGAGTGGTGATGCCGCCGGCGCCGGGGCCTGTGTCACCTCGACTCCGAAGTCCGTCGCCAGCCCCGCCAGGCCGGAGTCGTAGCCTTGGCCGACCGCGCGGAATTTCCAGGCGCCGTCGCGGCGGTAGAACTCCCCGAGGACGAAGGCGGTCTCGCTGGAGGCGTCCGTGACGTCGTAGTGGGTCAGGATGGTGCCGTCGGCGGAGGTGACCTGGGCGTACAGGCCGGGGACCTGTCCGAAGGTGCCGTCGTCGCAGGAGCCGGCGACGAGGACGCGCTGAACGGCCGGCTCGATGCGGGGGAGGTCCAGTTCCAGCCACTCGGCGAACTGGCCGGCGCCTTCGCCCGTGCCGACGTGGCGCACGGCGCCGGACGGGTGGGCGGGCTGGCCGTGGAAGACGATGTCGGCGTCGCCGCGCACCGTGCCGGCCGCGTCGAGCAGTACGGCGGAGGCTTCGACGGCCGGCACGCCGGGCGCTTGCTGCCGGCCCACGGCGATCCGGAGCGGGGCCGTCGGGACGGGGACGTTGGCGCCTTTGGCGAGGTGCGTCATGGGGCCCATGGTGACAGTGGACGTGGTGTGAAGAAAAGATCTTCGCGACCTAGGTGGGCGTTTCGGCGGGATCGCGCCCCAGGATCACACCTCACCCCCGCGCCGGATCAACGCACCCGTGCAGGCCCGGTCGGCCTCCAGGAGGTCCGGAGAAGCCCCTCCCGCCGACACTTCGAAGCCTCGCCCTTGGCAGCGAACCCTCGGTCAATGTTCAGGAGTTGAGCGCATGAGGGGTTGACTGGGGTCTCCCGCCTCCATAACTTCACACCTTGATGTAAGCCTTGCCGCCTCGCGGTGCGGGCGGCGGGCCGGGTTCGTCGGTCCGCGGTGCCGACGTGGGCGGTCCACAGCGAAGGGGCTGTCAGGTGCATTACAGTTCTTGGTTGTTCGAGCGGCGCGGCGGGGCGCGGCGCCGACGACTTGCCGCACTGGTGAGCGGCGCGCTGCTCGCGAGCGGTCTGGTCATGACCGGTCCCGGCGTCGCGCAGGCGGCAGGTGAGCGCGTCGACGTGTGGCTGACCAGTACGTCCGATGCGGGAGGCCGCACGGTGACGCGGGGGCTCGCCCCGCAGCCGGCAATCGCCTTCGGGCCTGCCGGTGGCAGCGCGGGCCACACGGTCAGCGTCGACGAGGGCACCACTTACCAGCAGTTCGAGGGCGGTGGGGCGTCCCTCACGGACACCACCGCGCACCTCCTGCGGGGTGGCGCGGTGAGCGCCGCCACCCGCGACGACGTGATGCGCAAGCTGTTCTCGCCGACGGAGGGCATCGGGCTGTCCTTCGTCCGCAATCCGATCGGCGCCTCCGACCTCTCCAGGCCGGGGAACGTCTCGCTCGACGACACCTGTTGCGACCTCTCCGACTTCGGAGCGAACGGGTACGACACGAACGTGCGGCTGCTCACGACCCAGGCGAAGCAGCTCAACCCGGCCCTGCGGGTGAAGGGGGTGCCGTGGAGCGCCCCCGGGTGGATGAAGGACAACGGCCGGATGGACCAGATGGGCTGGCTGAAGTGGGAGTACTACCCGCTGTACGCCCAGTACCTGGTCAAGTACGTCCAGAGCTACCAGGCGGCCGGGGTCAAGGTGGACTACCTCTCCGTCCAGAACGAGCCGAACTGCTGCCAGTCGGGCAATCCCACGGCCATGAACTATCCGGGCATGAGCTGGAACCCCGCCGGGCTGGTCGAGTTCACGAAGAACCACGTCTACCCGGCCTTCCGGGCCGCGGGCATCACGACGAAGGTCCTCGTGCACGACTGGAACTACGGCGACTACGCGAACTTCGGCGCGGCGGTCCTCGACGACGCCGGCGTGCGGAACGATCCTCTCTTCGGAGGGATCGCCTGGCACGGCTACGCCGGTGACCCGGCCGTCGGCAGCCAGGTCCACACCCAGTACCCGTCGGTGCGGCAGTTCAGCACCGAGCACTCAGGCGGCACGTGGATCACGAACCAGCACAACGAGGACCTGAAGGACATCGTCAGCTACGCCCGCAACTGGAGCAGCAGCCTGGTGAAGTGGAGCTTGGCCGTGGACCAGAGCATGGGCCCGCACAACGGCGGCTGCGGCACCTGCACCGGACTGATCACCGTCCAGAACGGCGGCGCGCGCGCCGGGCAGGTCGACTACACGATCGAGTACTACACGACCGGACACCTCACGAAGTTCGTCCGGCCCGGCGCGTACCGGATCGCGTCGACCGACGACGCCGGCCTCCCGAACGTGGCCTGGCGCAACCCCGACGGCTCGAAGGCCCTCATCGCCCACAACGCCGGCGGCTCGGCCCAGTCCCTGCGCGTCGACTGGGGCGGCCAGTCCTTCACGTACACCCTGCCCGCCCGTACCACCGCCACCTTCACCTGGTCGGGCACGACCGGCGGCACCCCGCCCACAGGCCCGATGACCGGCCTGGCCGGCAAGTGCCTCGACGTGGCCGGCGCGGCCAGTGCGGACGGCACCCCGGTCCAGCTCTACGCGTGCAACGGGACCACGGCGCAGCGCTGGACCCTCGCCGCCGACGGCACCGTCCGGGCCCTCGGGAAGTGCCTCGACGTCTCCGCCGCCGGAACCGCCGACGGCACGAAGGTGCAGCTCTACACCTGCAACGGGACCGGCGCGCAACGCTGGACGTACGACCCCGGGACACACGACGTCGTCAACACGGCGGCGAACAAATGCCTGGACGTCACGGGCAACTCCTCGGCCGACGGCACCCGCGCCCAGATCTGGACCTGCACGGGCGGCGCCAACCAGAAGTGGACCCACCAGGCGTCCTGAACAACCCTTCCTGACCCAGCCGTCCTGACGACCCGGCCGTGTCCTGACCCAGCCGTCCTGAACCGGCCGTCCTGACCCAGCTGTCCTGAACCGGCCGTCCTGAACGGGCCACATCCACCCGCACCGCACCTCCGAGGAGCCCGCATGCCGCACCCGCGCCATCGAAGAAGGGCGAGCGCCGCCGCGCTCGCCGCCACCGCAGTCCTCGCCGGACTGCTCGCCGGAGCCGTGCCCAGCGCCGCCGCGCCCGCCGCCGACGGAGACCCGGCGCCCCGCGCCGTAGACCGCTTCGAAGGCGAGGTCCCCTTCGAGGGACCGCCCGCCGAAGGCCTCTTCACCTGGGGCAGCGACACCGACGACCACCCCGCCCTCACCCTCGCCGAGCGCGCCGACGCCCCCGAGGGCGCGAAGGTCCTCGAAGGTGACTACGACATCAGCGGCTGGGGCGGATTCACCCACGACTTCGCCTTCGACCGGCCCGCCCAGGACTGGACCGCCCACAAGGGCATCCGCTTCTGGTGGTACGGCCAGAACACCGCCCCGTTGCCGCCGGGCTCCGGAAAGCGGATCAACTTCGAGATCAAGGACGGGGGAGCGAACGGCGAGGCGTCCGAGCTGTGGACGACGTCCTTCACCGACGACTGGGAAGGCTGGCACCTCGTCGAGATCCCCTTCTCCGAATTCCACTACCGCGCCGACTACCAGCCGGTCGGCGGCATCGACCAGGTCCTCGGCCTCGACCGCATGTGGGGGTACGCACTCACGCTGCCGACCGGTGCACCCGGCCGCTTCGCCCTCGACGGCGTCGAGCTGTACGGGAAGGCCGACCCCGCCCTGAACACCCGGGTCGTCACCGGGGCCGTGGTCCACCCCGTCACCGAGGGAGGCACCGCCCGCATCGACGTCTCGGTGGCGACCACCGGCTCCGCGCCGACCGGCGAGCCCGTCACCGTCACGTACACGACGGACGACAGCGGCCCCGCCGAACCGGGCAAGGACTACTCCCCGGTCTCCGGGACCCTGGAGTTCCCCGCCGGGACACCGTCCGGGACGACCCGCTCGATCACCGTGCCGACCCTGAAGGACCGGACCGGCGAGACGGCCGAGACGATCCCGGTCAAGCTGACCGTCGACGGCGCGAAGGCACCCGCCGAGACGCCGGCCGTCGTCGTCAACGCCCACGGGCTGCCCTACCTCGACAAGCGCCTGCCGGTGAAGAAGCGCGTCGCGGACCTCCTCTCCCGGATGACGCTCCAGGAGAAGGCCGGCCAGATGACCCAGGCCGAACGCAACGCGCTCCGCTCGCCCGGCGACATCGCCGGCTACGGCCTCGGCTCCCTGCTCTCCGGCGGCGGCTCGGTCCCCACCCCCAACACGCCCGAGGCATGGGCCCGCATGGTCGACGCGTACCAGCTGCGCGCCCAGGCCACCCGGCTGCAGATCCCGCTGATCTACGGCGTGGACGCCGTCCACGGCCACAACAACGTCGTCGGATCGACGATCATGCCGCACAACATCGGCATCGGCGCCGGACGCGACCCCGGCCTCGCCGCCCGCACCGGAGCCGTCACCGCGAAGGAGGTCCGGGCCACCGGCGTCCCCTGGGACTTCGCTCCCTGCCTGTGCGTGACCCGAGACGAACGCTGGGGCCGCTCCTACGAGGCCTTCGGCGAGGACCCGGCGCTCGTCACCGCCATGGAGACCGTGATCGACGGGATGCAGGGCGCACCCGACGGACGGGACCTCGACCGCGACGACAAGGTCCTGGCGACCGCCAAGCACTTCGTGGGCGACGGCGGCACCGCGTTCGGCTCGTCGACGACCGGCTCGTACACCATCGACCAGGGCGTCACCCGCGTCACCCGCCAGGAACTGGAAGCCGTCCACCTCGCCCCGTTCACCGAGGCCGTGAAGCGCGGCGTGGGCACGGTCATGCCCTCCTACTCGTCGCTCGACATCCTCGGCGACGAGCAGGGCCCCGTGAAGATGCACGCCAACGCCGAGATGATCAACGGCGTACTCAAGGACCGCATGGGCTTCGAGGGCTTCGTCATCAGCGACTGGCAGGCCATCGACCAGATCCCCGGCGACTACCCGAGCGACGTCCGCACCTCCGTCAACGCCGGCCTGGACATGATCATGGTGCCGACCAACTACCAGGACTTCACCCGCACCCTGGTCACCGAGACCGAAGCCGGCCGCATCCCCACCGCCCGCGTCGACGACGCCGTCGCCCGCATCCTCACCCAGAAGTTCCGCCTCGGCCTCTTCGAGAAGCCCTACGCGGACACCACCCACCTGGCATCCGTCGGATCCCCCGAGCACCGCGCCGTGGCACGGGAAGCCGCCGCCGCCTCCCAGGTGCTCCTCAAGAACGACGGCGGCGTACTGCCCCTCAAGCCGACCCAGAACGTGTACGTGGCCGGCTCCAACGCGGACGACCTCGGCAACCAGGCCGGCGGCTGGACCGTCACCTGGCAGGGCGCCTCCGGCCGCACGACCACCGGCACCACCATCCTGGAGGCCATGCGGAAGTCCGCCGCCCCCGGCACCACCCTCACCTACTCCGAGAACGCCACCGCCTCCACCACGGGACACGACGTCGGCGTCGTCGTGGTCGGCGAGAAGCCCTACGCCGAAGGCATCGGTGACGTCGGCAACGGCCACGACCTGGAACTCACCACGGCCGACAAGACGGCCGTCGACCGGGTCTGCGCCGCCATGCCCTGCGCCGTACTCGTCGTCTCCGGCCGACCCCAGCTCATCGGCGACCGCCTCCCCGCCATCGACGCCCTCGTGGCGTCCTGGCTGCCCGGCACGGAAGGCGACGGCGTCGCCGACGTCCTCTACGGACGTCGCCCCTTCACCGGCCAACTCCCCGTCACCTGGCCCAAGTCGGAGAACCAACTCCCCCTGAACGTCGGCGACACCCACTACGACCCCCAGTTCCCCTACGGCTGGGGCCTCACCACCCTCCGCAGCACCCCACAAGGCGGAGAACCGGCCCTGCGAGCCCTCGGCCTCGCCGCCCGGGCCCTCCAGACCGCCGGCCACGGCGACTCCGCCGCCGCCCGCCAACTCGTCGGCCGAGCCCGCCTGATCGTCCAGAACCGCATCGGCCAGAACCTCTCGGAACCCGTGTCCAAGCCCTTCGCCGCAGCAGACCACCTGCTGCTCAGCGGTGACCCGGCCGGCGCCATCGGCAAGCTCACCACAGCCTTCCGCGCGGCGAGCTGACCCACCCCGAATCCGCCGATCCCGGCCCCGCCGCCCATATGGGC